>JAAXUL010000812.1 GCA_013336035.1 Chloroflexales bacterium | reverse complement strand
AGTCGCGGACCATGGTCGGGTAGGGGTGGGGCCCCAGCGCCGAGCCGAGCAGGTAGTAACTCTCGGGGTTGGTCACCCAGTCGCGCATCGCCTCGTTGATCGCGTCCTTGAGCGTGCGCGAGCCGCTGTCGACCCCATGCACCTCGGCGCCGAGCAGGCGCATGCGGAAGACATTGGGCCGCTGGCGGGCCATATCCTCGGTGCCCATATAGACGACGCACTCGAGGCCGAGCAGCGCGCAGATGGTGGCGGTGGCCACGCCGTGCTGGCCGGCGCCGGTCTCGGCGATGATGCGCCGCTTGCCCATACGCCGCGCGAGCAGGCCCTGGCCGAGGGCGTTGTTGATCTTATGGGCGCCGGTGTGCGCCAGGTCCTCGCGCTTGAGATAGATCTTCGCGCCGCCGCACTGCGCGGTGAGCCGCGCGGCGTAGGTGAGGGGTGTTGGGCGCCCGGTGTAGGTGCGGTGCAGGTGGCCAAGCTCGTCCCAGAAGGCGGGGTCGGCCCCAGCCTGCCTGTAGGCGGCCTCGAGGGCCGTCACGGCGGGCATTAGAGTCTCGGGAACATAGCGCCCGCCATAGGGGCCAAACCGGCCCGTATCGGGCGTCTGCGGCGACTTCAGCATCGGTGGTGCTCTCTCAAAGATGCGATCCGTGATCCGTGATTCTGGCCCGGTCACGGATCGCGGATCGCGGAATGGCACGGCCGAACACACGTGCGACACTACCGCTGGATGAGGCTCTCGTCCTTATGCTTCTCGCCCTCTTCGAGCAGCATAATCGGGATGCCATCCTCGACGGGGTAGCGGAAGCCGTTGCGGCGGTTGACCAGCCACTCTTTGCCCTGGCCGTCGGCGAGCAGCTCGACGGGGCCCTTATCACCCGGGTCGGCCAGGATGCTGAGCAGCTCGGGGCTGATACTGCGCTGCTGACTGCCGGCGCCCGCGCCTACCGTGGCTGGGGCCAGGTCGAAGGCGCTGTCCTCGCGGTACTGACGGATAGCCCGGAAGATCACAATGCCGATGCCGAGCAGAGCAGCGAGCCCAAGGACACGAACCAGACCTTTCATAACCCTCCTCCTACGTGTGAGGCGCAGATATCGCGCACGATGCTCCATTTGGGTTGCGGCAGTCATGCCGACGCGGACCAATTATACCCGAATCGGGCTAGCCTGTGGAGCTTCGAAGCGGGGATCGCCCTTTGCGCACAAGCTTGTGGCCGTCGCGCCACGGCGCGGGGGCCTCGTTGGTGCCGACCCAGACAAGCAGCCTGCCCCTCGGGTGGCTGCCGCCGGGGTAGGTGATCTCGAGGAAGGGGAAGCGCTGCTCTTGGGCGCGCATCGTGGCTATATCGTAGATGATCTCGGTCCAGGTGCCGGTGTTGACATAAACCTGGCCATTGCCGAGGGGGACCACCCGGGCCAGGTGGGTGTGGCCGCAGACGAAGATCGTGTCGTCGCGGTGCTCGGGGCGGCGGGCGATCGCGAGCATCTCGCGCGCGAAGCGGTCATTGAAGGCGGCCTGCTCGCGCTCGACCTGGCGGGCGGCCTCGCTCTGCACCTGGTCGATCACCTCGTGGGGCGGCTCGACGGCCCCGGCCACCTCGCCCACCTGGCGCGACAGCTCACGCTGGCGGGCGACACGCCCGCGGCGGAAGCGGGCCACCTGGTGCCACAGCCCGCCCATGGGCGGCGCGCTAAGGATGCCCCCGGGCCCACGGCCGGTGATCGGCATCTGGTGGGGCGTGGGCCAGGCCATAACCTGGAAGAAACCGGCCACGCCGCGGGCCAGGAAGCGGCGCGACGGCGCGCTGCGCAGGCGGGGCAGGGCGACCAGATACCAGAAAAAGGCCGAGGTGGGCTTGACATTGTCGATCAGG
The DNA here is from genome assembly GCA_013336035.1 of Chloroflexales bacterium. Taxonomy (GTDB): domain Bacteria; phylum Chloroflexota; class Chloroflexia; order Chloroflexales; family Chloroflexaceae; genus CAIWXH01. The sequence goes on along the minus strand of JAAXUL010000812.1, from coordinate 2,248 downwards.
GGCGCGATCAGCAGCGGGTCCTCCTCGAGCTCGTTGATCACCTCTTTGATCAGCTGGGTGCCCCGCACGACCTCGAAGGGCTCGCTGATCCCGTCGAAGTGGATGAAGCGGTTCCAGCCGTCGAACTGGTTGCCATGGACGATATAGGCCCCGCCGCCATGGTAGCTGACCCCGAAGCGCAGGCGCGGGTCGCCCGGCGGCAGGCCGAGCGCTGTGGCGAGGCGTGCCTTGGCCGCCGGGAAGTGCAGCTCGAAGTCGTGGTTGCCGATCAGCACGGTCAGCTGGTGGCGCGGGTCGGCGATGAAGCGGGCCAGGGCCGCGAAGACGCCGGCGTGGGCCTTGATAATCGTGTCGAGGCGCAGGGCGGCCGCCCGGTCGGTGTACTCGTCGTCGGGCAGGTCGGGCAGGCGCACCTGGAGGAACTCGACCGTGTCGCCGGCGAGGATCAGCTCGGTGGGCTCGCCGGGGCCCGCGTAGTGGTCGAGAAAGCCGATCAGGGCCTGGTCGTCCTCGAAGTCGTCGAGGCGGTCGCCCCCTCCCATATGCAGGTCGCTCAGCACGATGCGCCGCCGCCGCGGGTCTACCTGAGCGGGGCCGATCGGCGGCGTGGTGTAGGGCGTCGGGCTGAGCGCCACCTGGCGCAGCCACAGGAAGATCCAGCGGATGACGAACGACCCCGCGGCCATCCCTGCGGCGAGAGCGAGCGTGTGGCCAGGGCCCGGTATCCGGGGCTGGAGATCAGGGTTGCGCTGCGCGTACTGCCCCAAGGAAGGCCTCGATCCTGGCCGGATCTTTGATCCCATTGTGCTCGACGCCGCTGCTGACATCGACGCCCAGCGGCCGCACCGCGGCGATGGCGGCAGCCACATTCGCGGGGGTCAGGCCCCCGGCGAGCAGGGTCGGCGCGCGCGCCGCCAGCTCGGCGGCGCGGCCCCAGTCGGCGACCACGCCCGTGCCGCCGTAGCTGCCCGGCACGTGGGCGTCAACCAGGAAGATCAGGGGCGAAAGACCAAGGATGAGCGCCGGGCTGGGCCCCTTCGCTACGGCGTATGGGCGCCCTTCGTCGCCCGTCGCCCGTCGCCCGTCATAGCGGGCGATCCACGCCGCCTCATGCGCGGAGCCACCCATGCGGACCGCTTTGATGATCGGCAGATCGATCAGATCGGCGTGCGCGACAGGCTCGTCGCCGCTGAGCTGCACGAGGTCGAGGCCAACCTGGGCGGCGATAGCGTTGACCGCGGCGGGCGCGGCGTTGACGAAGAGGCCGGCCAGGCGCGGGCGGGCGGGCGCGGCCCTGACGATCGCGGCGATTGCGGCGGCCTGCTCGACGGTGACCTGGCGCTTGCTGGGGGCGAAGACGAGGCCAAGGATGTCTGCCCCCGCCGCGGTGGCGGCGAGGGCATGCTCGCTAGTGCGCAGGCCACAGATCTTGACCAGCATGGCCCGTGTGCCCAGCACCTTACTCCGGGCGGAGCGTGTAGTAGACACGCTTGCCGCGGCCGCTTCGCTCGAGAAGGCCCGAGTTGATCGCCTGCTTGACCATGGTGCGCAGCTGCTCGTTGGTGCGGGTGAGGTTGTGCTCTTTGCGCTGGCCGCGTAGGGTGTCGAAGATCTGCTGGAACGACGCCGGCTTGGTGAAGCCGCGCATCATCTGACTAAAGATCGCCCACTCGTCATCGCTGAAGTCGATCGGCTCGACGGCGGCGTCCTCGTCTTCATTGCCTGACGCAGGCTCAGGCACCTCGGCGCTCGTGTCGAGCTCCTCGGGGGTGACAGGGGCGACCTCGACAACGGGGGTCTCCTCGGCGGCCACGGCGCTGACGGCGGCATCCCAGGCCTCCTCGGCGGGCGGGGCGGCCTCGAATGCCGCAGCGTTCCAGGCCTCCTCGGCGGGCGGGGCGCTCTCGGCGGCGACGGCGCTGGCCGCGGCGTCCCAGGCCAGATCATCGGGGCCGGTGTCAATATCCTCGGGGATGCGCGAGATATCGACCAGGCCGAGGGCGGCGGCCGTCTCCTCGAGGGCGGCGGACTCGGCGAGCAGGTCGGCCGGCAGCCCGGCGGCGCCGAGCTCGTCGGGGATCTGCTCCTCGAAGAGGGCGTGGATCTCGGCGGGGACCTCGAGGTCGTCGAGGGCGCCAAGCTCGTCCTCGGCCATCGGCGGGGCGAACTCGTCGAGGGGCGGCGTGTAGTCGGGCTCGTCGAACTCGGGCTCGTCAGCGCTCAGATCGGTGGTGTCGGCGGGCAGCGG
>JAAXUL010000811.1 GCA_013336035.1 Chloroflexales bacterium | reverse complement strand
CAGCGGCACGCCGGCCTGGCGACAGAACGAGGCCGCGAGGGCGTAGCCGCCCCAGCCGGCCACCGGCGCCGCCCGCGATCCCAGCGTGGCCGGGTGGCAGGTTGCGAAGGCGATGGCGGCGGTTGCCACGCTCCCGGTCGCGCCCGTCGCCTGGAGCAGCACCAGGTGGTAGGGCGCGTCGCTGACCCGGATCCGGGCCTCCTGGATGCCCCAGGCGTCCACGGGGACGAAGTCGCGCAGCGGCGCCCAGCGGGTGCGGGTCGCCCCGATGTAGGGGTGGTCGTCGCGGTAGCGGGGCAGCGTGGCGCCACCAGACGGGCCGAGCAGGGCCTGGGCTGCGTCGGTGTGCTTGCAGCCGCGCGGCACGCGTAGGCCGGCGTCACTGCGCCCGGCGGCCAGGGCACGGCGCGCTGCCGCGTTCCGGTAGGGTAGGCCACCGGCGAGGTAGCATTGCTGCTCCTTTTCCGATGGCCCCCCTCCGAACCGGACGTACGCCTTTCAGCGTATCCGGCTCTCCAGTGGCTTATTCCGTAGGTCGTTGTCGCGTCGGTCTGCCGTGTGTAATGTTGACGTGACAGTCTCGGCACACCACGAGGGTTTTTCGTCGCCTTGCGGCCATGACTTTGGCCCAGCGTGGCTTTTCCTTCCGCCCTTGTTGATCCAAGTCTGCGAGCTTGCGTATGTGGTGGACTTCGATGTGCTCTCGCGAGCCACATAACTCGCACTCCTCCGCGAGGAGCCGTTTTTCTAGCTCGGTGCGGCGGTTGAACCATATCTGCGGTCGGTCGTCGATGGTTGCATAGGGTTTCCGTGTCAGCGATATGCCCCCAAATTGTGCCACGAGGTCGGGTTTCCCCGCCCTCGCTACCCGTGCCTCCAGGCAGCGGAGTGTTTTCCCCTCTGCCGTGGTGGTCGTGGCCTGGTATTTCGCCTTGATTGCCCGTACGGTCATACGGTGTTTTGCTGCAAGGGTTTTCAGAAGCGAGCCCTCCATCACATAGTGTAGCCAGTCAAGCCGACTGACGTTGTATGCAAGAAGGTAATACTGCACAACCCCGCGATACTCTTGCTGGTAGTGGGAGATGATGGTGTAATCGCTGTCCGCCAGCAGTTCGGTGCGATGTACTGGTATACCGCGTTGTGTGTATCGGGCACATTGTTTCGCTATCACGTCCGCTGGCACACGCAAGCCGATGTTTGTATTGAGATTGCGTCGCCTATTTGTGATGCAGCTGTCGTCGTGTTGGCTTACGATGTCGTAGCCGAGGAACCGCGCGGCCTCCGTTCGCGCGTGCGTGATCAGCGTCTTCTCTTCGGAGAGGTTGAGCTTGAGGTTGTCGTGTAGCCACCCCTTGATCGTCCGCTTGATCTCCTCGGCTTCTTCCTTTGGGCCAGCGTAACCGAGCAGAAAATCGTCGGCGTATCTGATGTAGTGTAGCCGCCTGTAGCCTGGGTCATGCGGGTCGTACGAGGGGAGCGTTCGTCGTTGCTTGATGAGTGCCCGTAGCCCCTCGCGCTTCCTTCGTTTCCGTAGCCTTGTAATGCGGGTGCTCAGACGATGGTACGCCACGTTTACCTTTCGGCGTTCACCCCGTGTGTGCGCTGGAACGAGCACCTGTGTCACCCACTGGTCAAACCGGTCGAGGTAGATATTGGAGAGCAGTGGACTGATGACGCCGCCTTGCGGGCTGCCGCTCAGCGTTTTGGTGAACTTCCACTCTTCCAGGTATCCCGCCTCCAGCAGCTTGCGTACGAGCCGCAAGAACCGCTCATCGTGGATCTTCTCGCGCAATATCTCCATCAAGATGTCGTGGTTGATAGTGTCGAACGAGTGCATATCTTGATACCCCTGTTAAGAACCCGCTCGCGGGTGTAACCGAGATTGAGGTCACCGACCCAACCCATCCGCTCTTTGGCCGGCGCTTTCCTGTGCGCACCATTAGCGCGCCAGAGCGTGGTTCGAACCAGATACTCGTCGCCTACCAGGAGTACATGACCTTGCGCATTCCCCTGGCGGCGACTAATCTGAGCGCACCTCGGCCATGCCTCTGCACCAAATTGACGCGGGACGCCATCACCGAACTCATCACCCTGGCCGAGCACTGTGAGGCCCTATGTCTATCCAACCAGGCGACGTCTGGAGATCCCTGCCTGCAGACGTGCAACAGCATGTCCGAGATGACCTCTCGGCCATCCTCTGTGAGGTGATGTATGCCTACCTCCGAACTCATTACGCCGGCGCATCTGGCGCGCAAAGCCATCATCTATGTTCGCCAGTCCAGCCCGCAGCAAGTGCTCTCCAATCAGGAGAGTCTGCGCCTCCAGTACGCGCTGCGCGACCGCGCCGTCAGCTTCGGCTGGCGTCCCGAAGACATCACGCTCATCGACAGCGACCTCGGCTTGAGCGCCAGTTCCGCCCAGCAGCGCGAGGGCTTTAAAGAGGTGCTCGCCCAGGTGACCCTGGGCCAGGTCGGGATCATCCTCTCTTCCCTATGTGCTAAGCTACCCTTGGACAGATCGGAGCCGGAAACCCGTTGCACACGAGAGGGCGGTAGGAGGAGAGTATGAAGGATCCCAAAGGCACCGCCTCCAAGGCGACCACGGCTGAACGTCCCTCCACCGAGACCCAGGCACGTCAGGGGCAGTGGACTGCCGCGCAAAAGCTCGCCATCCTGGCCGAGTATGAGTCCTATGCGCGTGGCGACCCGCGGCGCGGCGAGCTGCTCCGCCGGATGGGTGCCTACACCTCGCACATCTCCAAGTGGCGCGCCCAGCGTGACCGTGGCACCCTCACCAGCCACAAACAGCCAGCCTCCGGTCGTCCTGCCCAGCCCCGCGACCCGCAGCAGGAGGAAATCACCCGCCTCCAGCGCGAGAACGCCCGTCTCACGGCCGAGCTGGACAAAGCCCAGTTCGTGATCACCATGCAAAAAAAAGTGGCGACGCTGCTTGGCATGATGCCTGCGAGCCTGCCCAACGACGACGGCTGATGCGTGAGGTCGCCCGCGAGCTCGCACCCGTCGTGGGCGTGGCGGCAGCCTGCAACGCCCTAGGCGTGCCACGTTCCAGCTTCTACGAGGCCCAGCACCCGCCACGTCCCGCCCCTGCCCCACGCCCACGGTCGCGCTCCCATCGGGCGCTGAGCCCCGAGGAGGAGCAGACCATCCGCGACCTGCTCAACAGTGACCGCTTTGTCGACCAGGCGCCTCGTACAATCTACGCCACCTTGCTCGACGAGGGCCATCATTACTGCTCCTGGCGCACGATGTATCGCATTCTCACGCAGGATGCCGCCACCCGCGAGCGGCGAGCGCAGCGTCGGCGGCCGGCCTACGCAGCGCCCGAATTGCTCGCCACTGGCCCCTGCCAGGTCTGGTCCTGGGACATCACCAAGCTGCGTGGCCCGCAGCCAGGGCTCTGGTACAACCTCTATGTGGTGCTCGACATCTTCAGTCGGAAGCTCGTCGGCTGGCGCATTGAGACGCGGGAGGACGCGGAGTTGGCCGAAGCGATGATCGCGGAGAGCTACACCCGCGAGGGCGTGCAGCCCCACCAACTCACCCTGCATGCCGACCGCGGAGCCGCCATGACCTCCAAGACCCTGGCCGAGTTGCTGAGCGACCTGGGCGTCGCGCAGTCCCACAGCCGCCCGACCATCTCGGACGATAACCCCTACTCCGAAAGCCAGTTCAAGACGATGAAGTATGGGCCGAGCTATCCCGAGCGCTTTGCCAGCCTGCAGGCCGCCCGCGCGTGGATGCGCTGGTTTGCCGACTGGTACAACCACGAGCACAAGCATAGCGGGATCGCACTGTTGCCACCTGCGGTGGTGCATAGTGGGCAGGCACCCGACGTGCTGGCCAAGCGCCAGGCGACCCTGGATGCCGCCTACGCGGCCCATCCCGAGCGCTTTCCGCGCGGCCGGCCCCAGGTCGAGCAGCTCCCGAAGGAGGTCGGCATTAACCTGCCGCGCCCGATCACCGTTGATGAATCCACGACAGCCACATCGGAGGCCCAGCCGGCGGCACCTCCGGCGTCAAGGGTCTCAGCCGCCCAGCGGCCCCTTGACGCCGGGTGCGCCGCCGGCCAGACTGCCCCAGAGGTGCTGGCGGTGGAGCTCACCA
>JAAXUL010000810.1 GCA_013336035.1 Chloroflexales bacterium | reverse complement strand
CGTGTCGGCACATGGCTGCCCGTGCTCATCGACCTGCAGAACGCCGGCATCGACCGCTCGCTGCAGGTGCGCGTCGGCACCCGCGAGGGCGCCCAGTACGCCACCGAGGTCGATCTGCCAAATAGGGGGCGCAAGTCGGTCACCGTCTATGTCTATATGACGCCCGCCTCGCGGCGGCTGATCGTCCGCGTCCTCGACGGCGATCAGGAGCTTTCGACCCAGACGCTGCAGCTTGTCCCCGCCAATCAGCTTGCCCGCCTCGTCGGCGTGGTCGTCGGCCAGAGCGGCGCCGCCCGCCCGCCCGCCCGTCTGCCTAATGGCCTGAGCCTGGTGGCAGTGCCCCTGACCCCCGCCGACCTGCCCGATAACCCCCTTGGCCTCAGCGGGCTCAATGCGATTGTCCTGGAGGATGTGCGCGGCGCAGCGCTTAGCGCAGCCCAACAGGCCGCCCTGCGCGACTGGGTGCTACGCGGCGGCCAGCTCATCCTCGGCGGCGGCACCGGACTCGCCGCAACGCTTGCCGGCCTGCCCGATGACCTGCGCCCGGTCACGGTCCAGTCCATCGAGCCGCTGCCCGCCAGCGCGCTCTTTGGCGACGCGGTCGAGGGCGCCGAGGTGCCGCTGGCTCGCCTCGCCCCCGTCGTCGGCTCCGCGGGCCGTCAGCCCTATACGGTGCCGATCAGCGTCGCCGACGGGGGCCTTCAGGCTGTTGAGCAGAGCCTAGGCCGCGGCGTGGTCACCGCCCTGGCCCTGCCCCTTGGTCACCCGGCCCTTTCAGCCTGGGAGGGGACGCCGCGTCTGTGGGAGGATCTGCTGCGGCCCGCGCTCGAGCTCCCCCCCGGCTTCGCGCCCGACACAATGACCATGGACGGCTTCATCGAGGGCAATATGGCCTCAACCCTCACCAGCCTGCCCGCCCTCGAGTTTCCGCCCCTCGGTCTGCTCGCCGGCGTCCTGGCCGCATATATTGTGCTCGCCGGCCCCGTCACCTACCTCGTCCTGCGCCGCCTCGATCGCCAGGCCCTCGGCTGGGTGGTCGTGCCCGCGATTACGCTGATCTTCGCTGCCCTGACCTATGGTCTAGGCTACGCACAGCGCGGCGGCGATATCGTTTTCAATCAGGTCACCTTGCTGGAGCCCGTGGATGGCGCCGTGGACCTGGCTCGTGTGCGCACCTTCGTCGGTGTCTTCTCGCCCGAGCAGCGCGCCTACAGCCTTGAGGTGGTCGATGCTACCGGCGCCGCGGTGGGAACCCTTGTGCGCCCGATTTCGCTCCAGGGGCCCTGGGACAGCAATTCGCTCCCGGGTCTCGGCGTCTATATGCAGGATGCGGCCGCCGGCGCAGAGGCGCGCGACTTTGAGGTCGCCCAGTGGTCGATGCGGGCCATGACCGCCGACAGCACCATCCCCCTGGGCGGCCTCGCTGCCCGCCTGCGCCTCGACGGCGCTATGATCACCGGCGAGGTGACCAATGGCAGCGCTCTGCCCTTGCGCGATGTCTCTCTGGTTCAGGGCGACCGCGTGATCCGCCTGGGCGATCTGGCGCCCGGCGCGACAAAGGGCGGCGAGCTGAAGCGTCGCCAGATGGCCCAACCCGGCGCCTTCGGCTCAACCGTGCCGATGAGCTACCTGATCTATGGCGAGGAGATGGACGGCCAGAGTAAGACGGGGGGCCAGCCTCTGCCTCCTGCGATCCAGCAGCGCATCAGGATCCTCGACGCGCTCTATAATTATGGCCCCTCGACCCGCGGCGGCCAGCCGCTGCTGCTGGCCTGGGCCGACACCCCCAGCCTGGCGGTACGGCCCGCCGAGGAGCGGGCCGACTGGCAGCATATCTCTGTAATCTCGGCGACGCCCCGCCTCGAGTTTGCCGGCGGCGAGGTTCGCCTTGACCAGGGCTGGCTGGCGCCCCGCTTCGAGGGCGGCATGTCCTCGGTCTGTTTCGGCGGCCAGGGCAGCGGGATCACGCTCGGCCCTCAGCCGGCGACGATGCAGCTCATGCTGCCCCGTGACCTCTTCGGCATGCGCCCGCGCGAGCTGAGCCTGCTCACCGCCTCGGACGGGCCATGGTTCGACGATACGCTGATCGAGCTGTACGATTGGCGTGGCGGCGCCTGGGTCCCCCAGGCTATCACGGCCCGGCGCGCGGTTGTCGAAAGCCCCGAGCGCTACCTCGGCAGCCACGGCGTGATCCGGGTGCGCATCACCGGGCCGCAGCCCCAGGCCAACTTTGGCTGTATCTACATCGACGCCAGGCTTACAGGAGTGATGCCTTGACGCCAGCTATCGAGACGCTCAACCTGACGCGGCGCTACGGCCGCATGGTCGCCCTGGACAAGCTCGACCTGGTCGTCGAGCAGGGCAGTATCTACGGCTTTATTGGCCCCAATGGCGCCGGCAAGACCACCACCCTGCGGCTGCTCGCCGGCCTGCTCGAGCCCACCAGCGGTGAGATCCGTATGCTGGGCCAGCGGCTGGTGCCCGGTGGCGCTCAGCGCCTGGTAGGCTATATGCCAGACTTCTTTGGGGTCTACGATGACCTGCGGGTCTGGGAGTACCTGGACTTCTTCGCCCGCTGCTACGGCATCGACCCGAGCCGCCGCAAGCGCGCGGTCGACGAGCTGCTGAGCCTGGTGGACCTGAGCGGCAAGCGCAACGCGTATGTGCAGAGCCTCTCGCGCGGCATGCAGCAGCGCCTCTGTCTGGCCCACGCCCTGGTGCACGACCCGCCCGTGCTGCTGCTTGACGAGCCGGCCAGCGGCCTCGACCCGCGGGCCAGGGTCGAGCTGCGCGAGCTGCTGCGGACGCTACGCGAGATGGGGAAGACTGTGCTGCTCAGCTCGCATATCTTGAGTGAGCTGGCCGAGGTCTGCACCGAGATCGGGATCATCGAGAGCGGGAAGATGATGGTGAGCGGCCCGGTGGACGTGGTGCGCCGGCAGCTGCAGGGCGGCTCACGGCTGCGCATAAGGCTGCTGCGGGGCGTCGATGCGGCCGAGGCGGCCCTGCGCCAGCTGGCGAGCGCGCCGTCGGCGGGGCTGCCCCACCTGCGGGGCATGCGCCTCGACCCGAGCGACGAGCGGGCCCTGATCGTCGAGCTTGACGACGCGGACGAGGGGATGCAGACCGCGCTGCTCGCGTATCTGGTGGGCCAGGGCCTCGCGGTGAGCGAGTTCCGCGCCCAGGCCGAGAACCTTGAGGAGCTGTTCCTTCGCCTGACGGCGGTAGACTAGGAGGTGGGCTATGCGGGTGACCCGGGGCCTGCGGCCGACCATAAACCCGATCATCGTGCGTGAGGTGCGCACGCGTATGCGCGGTGCGCGGCCCTACGCGATCCTGACGGTCTTCCTGGTGCTGCTGGCCCTGGCGGGCTTCGGCATCTACCAGCTGATGCTCCAGCAGGCCCGCTTTGGGGGTATGCTGCTGAGCGCCCAGGTCGGGCAGGCCCTGTTCCGTGGGCTGGCCTTTGTCGAGCTGATGCTGGTGGTCTTCCTGGCGCCCTCGATGACGAGCGGGGCGATCAGCGGCGAGCGTGAGCACCTGACCTACGAGCTGCTGATGGCGACGCCGCTACGGCCCGGGCAGATCCTCTGGGGCAAGCTGGTGGCGGCCCTCAGCTACCTGTTCCTGCTGATCTTCGCGGCCATCCCGGTCTTCAGCGTGGTGCTAGTCTTCGGCGGGGTCGAGCTGCGGGCCCTGCTGAAGGCCCTGGCGCTGCTAGTGGCCTCGGCGGTCTGCTTCGGGGCGATCGGGCTCTTCTGCTCGGCGCTGATGCGGCGGACAGCGCGGGCGACGACGATCGCCTACACGCTGCTGCTGCTGCTGGTGGGCGTGCCGGTGCTGATTGCCTCGGTGTGGGGGCAGTTCACAACGCCGCCAGGGCAGCAGGCGCCGCCGGCCATGCTCTACCTGAACCCGTTCAGCGCGCTGCTGTCGGTGACAACCGTGGCCGTGGGCGGCGACCCGGCGATGTCGGCGATGCCGGTGTTCGGCTTCGGCGACCCGTTCGGCGGGCTGCCCCTGCTGAGCCTGCTTGGCCCGGGGGTGGTCTACTACGGGCCGGCGGGCCCGGTAGTGATCCCGATCTACCGGGCGACGCTGATCTGCTACGGGCTGCTGACGGCGCTC
>JAAXUL010000809.1 GCA_013336035.1 Chloroflexales bacterium | reverse complement strand
CGACGCGACCGACGTGGCGGAGAAGCGGATGCTGCGTGCATCCGACGGGTTTCGCGCGTTCCTCTCCAGGGTGCTGGGCCCCGTGGTCCGCTGGCTCGAAGTCCGGGCCCTGCCCGCGGTGACCCGTCGGGTGCGGGTCCACCACGGGCTTCCGCCCGACGCGCCCCGCTGGGCCCTGCGGCTGGCCGGGCTGCAGCCCCACGGGGCGCCGTAGGGCGCCGGCCGAGCCTCACCGCCGTGACCCATCGAGGGCTATGCTATAATCGCGCCCGAAACGATGGACACTCGGACGGATGAAATACACCTCGACAACCGAGCGGGCCCCGCTCGCGGGCCAGGCGGCGACCACGAGCCAGGCCGCCCGCTTTGACCGCTTGCTGCTGCCGCTCATCGTCGGCCTGGCCGCGCTGCTGCCGCGCATCATCGGCCTAGCCGACTTCTTCACCACCGACGAGGCCTACCACTGGATCAGCCGCACCGAGCGCTTCGTCGCCGCCGTGGGCGAGGGGCGCTGGGCCGACACCATCCTCACCGGCCACCCCGGCGTGACCCTGATGTGGCTGGGCGGCCTTGGTCTGCGCCTCGAGCAGCTGGCGGTGGCCCTCAGCTGGGCCGCCCCGCCTGACAGCCTGGGGCACCTGGCCTGGCTGCGCGCCGGCCCCGTGCTGGCCCACGCGGCCGCGCTGACCGCCGGCTACCTGCTGCTGCGCCGGCTGGTGCGCCCCGAGCTCGCCCTGGTCGCCGCCCTGCTCTGGGCCACATCGCCCTTCCTGGTCGCCCACGGGCGCCTGCTGCACCTCGACGCGCTGCTCACCGACCTCTGCACCCTGTCGCTGCTGGCCACCCTGGTGGCCTGCCGCGCCGCCCGCCCCTGGCCCTGGCTGCTCGGCGCCGGCGCCCTCTGCGGCCTGGCCCTGCTCACCAAGGGCCCGGCCCTGATCATGCTGCCGGCCATCGGGCTCACGCTGTTCGCCCTCGGAGGCGAAGGAGCAACGAGCATCGACGAAGGGCGGGCAGCTGGTGCTAAACTTCGTCTCTCGCCCTTCGCCGCCCGGCTGCGCTGGTCTGTCCCCCGCTACCTGGTGATCCTCGCCGTCGCGGCGGCCACGGTCTTCCTGCTCTGGCCGGCGCTCTGGGCCGCGCCCGAGCGGGCTATCGCGAGCTATGTGGGCGAGATCGTCGGCAACGGCGGGCGGGCCAACGGCGACGGCCAGTTCTTCCTCGGCCGCCGCGACGCCGACCCCGGCCCGCTCTTCTACCCACTGGCAGGCCTCTACCGGCTCACCCCCGTCGAGCTGCTGGGGCTCGCCCTGCTGCCCCTGGCCCTCTGGCAGTGGGCGCGGGTCTGTAGCCTGGACCCCGCCGTGCGGCGCGAGCAGGCGAGCCTGATCGCCCTCGGCGCCTTCGCCCTCTTCTGGGCCCTGGTGATGACCGCCGGACCAAAGAAGTTCGACCGCTATGTGCTGCCGCTCTGGCCGGCCCTGCTCACCCTGAGCGCCGCCGGGCTGATGGCCGGGTGGGGCTGGCTGCGCGAGCGCCGGCGCCGCCTCGTCGCGGGCGCGGCGCCCATCGCCCTGCTCCTCGCCCTCCAGGCCGGCACGCTGGCCTGGTATCACCCCTACTACCTGAGCTACTACAGCCCGCTGCTCGGCGGGGGCCCGGCGGCCCAGCGCATGTTCCTGATCGGCTGGGGCGAGGGGATGGACCAGGTGGGCGCGTGGCTGCGCGGGCGGCCCGATATCAGCCACGGCCAGATCCTCTCGGCCCTGCCGCCCACCCTGCAGCCCTTCGTGCCCGTGCCGGTCCAGGAGGTGCGGGCCATCGACGCGGTCGCGGCCAACTACGCCGTGGCCTACCTCGAGTCGCTCCAGCGCGGCGACGCGCCAGAGATCTACGGGCGCATTATGGCGAGCGTGCCCCTGCACACGGTGACGATCCACGGCATCGAGTACGCCCGCATCTACCAGCTCGCCCGCCCCTACGCGACCCCCGTAGGCGCCGAGTTCGGCGGCGCCCTGCGGCTGCTCGGCTACAGCGCCGGCCAGGCGGGCGGCGCCCTGACCGTCACCCCGGCCTGGGACACCAGGGGCCCCGTGGCAAAGGACCTGACGCTCTTCCTGTTCGTCTTCGACGCGGCGGGCAACAAGATCGCGCAGATCGATGTGCCGCCGGGCGGGGCCAGCGCCGGGCCAACCAGCCAGTGGCAGCCGGGCGAGCAGCACGCCGTGCCGCTGCCGATCGCCCTGCCCGCCGGGCTGCCCGCGGGCGAGTACACCCTGGCCCTCGGGCTCTACGAGCCGGGCACATGGGCGCGTCTACCGCTCACCGCCGGCCCCCGCGCCGACCCGAGCCTGGCCGGGCCCGACGCCGCGCTGCTCGGCACGATCAAGCTTTCAACACCGTAGGGGCGCCACGGCGCCCGTGCCCTCCCGGAGACCCAAACCATGGCAACCCGCCGCAACTGGCAACCACTCTGGATCGGGCTGCGCTTCGTGATCAGCGGCGGCCTGCTGGCCTATCTGGTCTGGCAGGCGAACCCGGCCAGCATCTGGGCCCAGTGGCAGCGGGCCAACCTCGGCCTGCTGCTGCTCGCCGTCCTGCTACAGATCGTCTGCATCATGATCAGCGCCTTCAAATGGGGCGTGCTGCTGCGGGCCAACCGCCACCCCCAGCCCTACCCGTGGCTGCTGGCGGTCTACTTCATCGGCCAGTTCGCCAATAACTTCCTGCCGACCTCGGTGGGCGGCGACGCGATGCGCGTGGTGGCCCTGGGGCGGCGCACCGGCAGCTACGCCCAGGCCAGCGCCTCGGTGTTTATGGAGCGCCTGACGGGCTTCCTGGCCCTGAGCCTGATCGCCCTGCTCGCCCTGCTCGTCACCTCGACCGACCTGTTCGGGGCGCGCCTGGTGACGGCTCCGGCCCTCACCCTGCTCGCGGGCGGCTTCGCCCTGGTGGCCATCATGGCGGCCGTCGTCTCGTTCGCCTCGCCCTGGCTGCTGCCACGCATCAGCCGCTTCCTGCCCGCCGTGGCCCGCCGCCCGCTCTATAAGATCGCCGAGGCCCTAGGCGAGTACGGCAGCGACCGCGGCACGCTCGCCAAGGTTATGGGCCTCTCGCTGCTCTTCCACGGCACCTGGATCACGGTACACCTGGTGTGCGGGCTGGCCCTCTACATCGAGGCCCCGCCCCTGATCTACGCCCTCATGGTGCCGCTGACCGACATCCTGGGCCTGGCGCCGATCTTCTTCAACAACGTCGGGGCCCGCGACCTGGTCTTCACGATCTACCTGCGCCAGGTGGGCGTGCCCAACGCCACGGCCCTGGCCCTGGCCTTCACCGTCTTCACGGTGCGCCTGGTCGTAAGCTCGATCGGCGGGCTCATCCTGCTCTTCGGCGGGGCCGACCTGCGCGGCACCCCCCGCGCCGACCTCGACACCGAGCCACCCGCCGCCGAGGCCGCCGGCACCAGGCGCCCGTAGCCCCCATGAGCCACGCCGCCGACACCGCCCGCGCCGCAGGCCTCGCCCTGCTGCTCTTCGGCCTCTACCTGCTCACGGCGAGCGGCCACCTCTACGCGATCGATGAGATCCAGATGTACGGGCTGACCGAGTCGATCGGGTCACGCGGCACCCTGGCCCTCAACGACCCCGGCCCCAGCGAGCCGCCCGTGTACAGCACCTACGGCCCCGGCCAGTCGCTCGCCGCGCTGCCCCTCTACTGGCTCGGCGCCACCGCGGCCCGGGCCCTCCCCCCCGAGGCCCGCCCCTGGGCGCGGGGCGCCGTGATCCTCTGGCTCAACCCCCTGGTCACGGCCATAGTGGCGGCCCTGGTCTACCTTGGCGCGCGGCGCGTGGCCGCCCCCCGGGCAGCCCTGCTGGCGGCCCTGGCCTACGGCCTCGGCACCATGGCCTGGCCCCACGCGAAGACCTGCTTCGCCGAGCCGCTCAACGCCCTGCTGTGGCTCGGGGCCTTCCTGCTGGTCTGGCGCCCCGACGGGCCGCCCGCGCCGGTACGGGCCTACGCGATGGCCGGGCTGCTCGCCGGCCTGGCCACGGCCGTGAAGATCCAGGCCGGGATCGCCCTGCCCATCCTTGGCCTCTTCGCGGTGTGGGAGGCGCGGCGCGAGCCCTGGCC
>JAAXUL010000808.1 GCA_013336035.1 Chloroflexales bacterium | reverse complement strand
GGCGCAGCCCGCCGCGGGCCGCCCCGCCAGCGGTTGACGTCCCGTACCTATAGAGACGTCATAGTAGCGCGAAAAGTTGCGCCATGCCACCCGTTTTTCCAGGGTGCCCCCAGGCCCATCGGCTGGCGCCCAAGTACGGGGAGGGGGTATATAATACCAGGGCCCGATGCGCCCCCGCCCGATCTGCGCTAGACTGCTAGAGTTGCCCCGCGCACAAGGAAAGGAGACACTCGCAAATAACAAGATGGCAAAAGGAAGCAAATCGTTCCGGCGTCACATGGCCGCCAACCCCGACGCCCCACCGAGCACACCCGAGGAGTCGAAGACCCTCGCCGAGCGCTGGCGCGCGGTCAGCTCGGCCTTCCGCAACGTCCCCAAGGCCCTGGCGCTGGTCTGGCAGTCGAGCCGCGGCGCGACAATCGTCATGGCGGCTGTCACGATATCTAGCGGCCTGTTGCCGGTCTCGCAGGCCTGGGTCGCCAAGCTGATCGTCGACTCGGTCGTCTCTGGCGTCACCGGCGGCGTCGGCGCCGAGGCGGCCCTGTGGGCGACGGCGCCCTACCTGCTGGTCGAGTTCGTGCTGCTCACGATCGGCTCGATCCTGACCCAGGTGCGCAACCTGGCCGAGCATATCCTCAACGCGCGGCTCGGCAACACGATCAACACCTCGATCATCCGCAAGTCGCTGGCCCTCGACCTACACTTCTTCGAGGACGCCCAGTTCTACGACAAGCTGCAGAACGCCCGCCGCGAGTCGAGCTGGCGCGCCATGAGCATCATCCGCACCAGCTTCAACCTGGTCGAGAGCGCGATCACGCTGATCTCCTTCGCCGTGGGCCTGCTCGCCTTCAGCCCCCTGGTCGCCCTGATCCTCTTCGGCGCCACCATCCCCTCGTTCATCGTGCAGACGCGCTACAGCAAGCTCACCTTCCGCATGCTGACCTGGCGCGCCCCCGAGTTCCGCAAGATGAACTACTTTGAGCACCTGCTCACGGTGGACCACAGCGCCAAAGAGATCAAGCTCTTCGGCCTGGGCGAGCCGCTGCTGCAGCGCTACCAGGAGCAGTTCTGGAAGATCGCGCACGAGGACGAGGCCCTGGCCCGCCGCCGCTCGCTGATCAGCACCCTCTGGGGCTTCCTGGCCACGGCCAGCTACTACGGCGCCTACGCCTGGATCGTGTGGCAGACGGTCAGCGGCACGATCACGATCGGCGCGATGACCTTCTACCTGACCCTGTTCCGCCAGAGCCAGGGCACCTTCCAGGGCCTCTTCTTCAACACCGGCCAGCTCTACGAGAGCGGCCTGTTCCTCGAGAACCTGTTCGACTTCCTGGCCCTGGCCCCGCAGATGATCACCGGCCAGGGCCGCAAGGTGCCCCGCCCGATCGCCCGGGGCATCGAGTTCCGCAACGTCAGCTTCCGCTACCCCGACCGCGAGGAGTACGCGCTGCGCGAGGTGAGCCTGACCGTGTGCCCCGGCGAGAAGATCGCCCTCGTGGGCGCCAACGGCGCCGGCAAGACGACCCTGATCAAGCTGCTCACCCGGCTCTACGACCCCACCGAGGGCGAGATCCTGCTCGACGGGGTGGACCTGCGCGAGTACGACCTGGACGACCTGCGCCAGTCGATCGGAGTGATCTTCCAGGACTTCGTGCGCTACCAGGTGAGCGCCCGCGAGAACATCGGCTTCGGCCAGATCGACCAGCTCGAGAACGAGCCGCGCATCCTCTCGGCGGCCGAGCGGGGCGGCGCCGACGAGGTGGTCGAGCGGCTGCCCAAGGGCTACGACACCATCCTTGGCCGCTGGTTCGAGAAGGGCGCCGAGCTCTCGGGCGGCCAGTGGCAGAAGATCGCCCTCGGGCGGGCCTTTATGCGCGACAGCGAGGTGCTGGTCCTCGACGAGCCCACGTCGGCCCTTGACGCCGAGCGCGAGTACGAGATCTTCCAGCGCTTCCGCGAGCTGACCGCCGGGCGGATCGCCTTCCTGATCAGCCACCGCTTCTCGACGGTGCGCATGGCCGACCGCATCATCGTGATCGAGGGCGGGCAGCTCACCGAGCTTGGGACCCACCACGAGCTGCTCGAGCTTGACGGGACCTACGCGCGGCTGTTCAATATGCAGGCCGAGGGCTACCGCTAGGCGGATCGTAGCGCACAGAAAGCCCCCGCTCTCTTCCTTAAGAGAGGGCAGGGGCTAGCGGGTTGCGCGGGCCTTTACTTCTTGATGTCGACCGAGTTGGTGGCGGCCTTGACCATCATCTGGCTAAACTGGGTCTGGGCCTCAACCGCCTTCTGGGCGGCGTCCTGCCAGGTGGACATAATCTTCTGGGCCTGGGTCGGGTCCCAGTTGAGCGCCAGGGTGCTCGGCTCGGCCTTCTTCAGCAGCTCGAACCAGTTCTCCGAGAAGCGGACCTGGGTGTCGGTCCAGGTGCGGGTCACATCGAGCAGCTGGCGGGTCCACTCGACGGCGGTGGCGGGCACGCCCGGCAGGGCCGGCATACCCGGGATGCCCGGGATGTTGGGCATGTTGACCGAGGAGGTGGCGACGCTCTCGGCCCACAGACGGGTCAGCTCAAGCTGCTGCTCGAGGGCATACTTGACCGTGCCGCGCCAGGTGTCCACTGTCTTCTGCCAGGCCTCGGGGCTCTGCGGTGTCGAGATCAGCTGCATCGAGGAGACCCAGCTCTCCCAGACCTTCTGCTGTGTGCTCGTGAAGGTCTTGAGCATGTCATTCGCCTGCTTCGTCCAGTCCATTAGGAGTCCTCCTTGTATCGGGCGCTCGGGGTGGGGCCCTGCTGGTACCTTGTTGTTCACGCTCTGGCGTATGGTGTGAGCGTACCAGAAATGGTTACATATGAGTTACGTATGATCGCAAATCTTTGCGATCGCGTACAAATTTTCAGGACCCCGGGCGGGTTTGACAACGCCCTTACGCTCACCTACCATGTACCTTGCAGCATTACGCCCGGTATTATCAGGAGGTCGAAGATGACTGCTGCCCCTGGCCATGTGGCCCTGCCCCGGCGCGTCTCGATCCGCGAGGTCGGCCCGCGCGACGGGCTCCAGAACGAGGCGGTCATCCTCTCGACCGCCGACAAGCTGCGGCTGATCGACGCCCTGGCCGCCAGCGGCCTGAGCCAGATCGAGATCGGGGCATTTGTGAAGCCCCAGAACGTGCCACAGATGGCCGACACCGCCGAGGTCTTCGCCGGCCTGAGGCGCCAGCCGGGCGTGATCTACAGCGCCATCGCGCCGAATGTGGTCGGCGCGCGGCGCGCCATCGAGGCTGGCGCCGATATGGTGCAGGTCTTTCTTAGCGCCAGCGAGAGCCACAACCAGAGCAACGTCAACATGGGCGTCGAGCAGTCGCTTGCCAACGTGGCCGACATGAGCGCGATCGTGCGCGCGGCGGGCCGGCCCTTCGACGCGGTGCTCTCGGTGGCCTTCGGCTGCCCGTTCGAGGGCCACACGCCGATCGAGCGCGTGCTCGAGCTATGCGGCCGCCTGCTCGACCTTGGCGCCGAGGAGGTGACCCTCGGCGACACGACGGGGATGGGCCACCCGGTGCTGGTGCAGCAGGTGGTGCGGGCCTTCCACGAGCGCTTCCCGCGCCAGGCGCTGCGCCTGCACCTGCACAGCGCCCGCGGCGCGGGCCTCGCCAACATCCTGGCGGCCCTGCAGCTGGGCGTGAGCGAGTTCGACAGCAGCGTCGGCGGCATCGGCGGCTGCCCCTTCGCCCCCGGCGCCCCCGGCAATCTCTGCACCGAGGATCTCACCCATATGCTCCACGAGATGGGGGTTGAGACCGGATTCGACCTGCCCGCCCTGATGGAGGCCGCCCGCATGCTCGAGCGGATGCTCGGGCACGTCGTGCCGGGCCAGACGATCAAGGCGGGCATCTGCAAGCACCTGGAAGTCCGGGATGGCCGCGTCGTCAGAGGCACGGCGTTGACCCTGCCGCTGCAAGGCGCGTTCTGGCATGAGTCGGACGTGACCGGGCTGGCCGTCAAGGATGGTGCGTTGGCCGGCATGGCGAAGGTCTCTTACCGGGGACGGGACGGCAAGAACGTCGCCGCGAGTTACGAGTTGCAGGGAACGGCGGATGGCGCGGGCGCTTTCAAAGGCACGTGCGCG
>JAAXUL010000807.1 GCA_013336035.1 Chloroflexales bacterium | reverse complement strand
AGGCAACCGTGCGAACCTCGCTGGCGATCTCCTGGGTGAGATAGGGGGCGGCGTTATCCTGGTTGAACTCAGAGTCGTCGGGGAAGGTGGCCTCGCTCTGATCGATGAGGCTGGGCGCGGGAGGCGGAGGTGGCACGGTCGGCTCGGTGGCCTGCGCTGTGGGCAGAGGCAGCCTCAGCGCAATCTCCCATCCGCCGTTCGCAGAGGGGGAGATCGTCGGCGTGACGTCCGCCGGTAGCTCGAGCCGGGCCTGGAGCAGAGCGAGGGCAGCCCGCGCGGCCTCCTCGCTCGGGGCGCGGACAACAACCTCGACGTGATCAGGTTCGGCGCCGACGTCACCGCCGTAGAGGTTCGTCGAGCTACCCTTGCACGAGGTGGTGACCACGCGCGCGGGCTCAGGGCTCTCCCGCCGGCGCGCGGCCTTCGCGGCATCGGCGTGGCGCCGAGCCTCGGCAGCACAGGCGCGGCCGTAGAGAGGGGTCGGGCCGGGGTAGCGCAATTCGACGACCGGCTCGCCGCACCAGGCACAGCGGAAGACGACGGTGCGCTGGCTGACGGTGCGGTCGCCGCCGCGGCGCGCGACACGCTGCTGCCTGGGGGATGTTTGAGGGTCGTCCACACACACCTCTGCTGAGTCCTGCAACCTACACGTACAGGGTACAGCAGAATACAGTGATGCGCCAGCAGCAAACAGCAGGGCGAAGGAGTCCCTACACCTACAGGTCGAGGGGACTCAGCAGCAAACTTTCCGTCATGGCACCGGCTGGACAACTGACTGCGAGCCCCTCAGAGTGATCGCAGTGAGGCGTCCAAGGCCCTCATGAGTTGCGCCACACGGTTTCCGCTCGACGGAGCGGTGGGGTAGCGCCTGAGCACGGCCACAAGCGCAGGCGTCGCTCGTTGGCGAGCCTGCTCAATGCGCTGTGCTCCAACACTGTGATCCCCTCCGGCGACCAACTCCGCCGCGTGTGCGGCGTGTGCCGCGGCGCCCAAGATGTGCTTGACCTGGGTCGCCTTTGCGAGCGGGTGCAGGTACGCCGCGGCCGCCGCATGGCCGGCGGCGCGTGCCGCCTCCCGGGCCGCCTCACTCGTCGTTTCTTGCGCCGCCTTGTGCGCTGCCAGCGCACTCGTTCGCTGGAGATTCGTCCGCTCACCACCTTCAGCGAACGTCCACGCCGCCTCGACGGCAACACGAGGTCGCTGGTCGTCAGGGTGTAGTTCCTCAAAGATCGACAGGACTTCCTGGGCGCTCTCCGCGGCATAACGAGCGACCTCCCGGAGGTCCGTAGCACTCAGTTCGACCGTGTCGGGCTCGTTCGCCATGTCCTCTCTGCGAGGAGGTGTATGCATCAGGCCGTTCCTCTCCTGAAAGACACAGCTTCTCGTGGAGCAACCTCTTGAGCGATCATTGTGAGACGAGAGGAGGTAGCCAGTGCCTACAGCCATAGCGTCGTCAGCCAGCTCCTTATACTCGTCACGCTGTCGGGGTCGAGCACGGCCTCCTCCGCGTTATAGGCGGCCACCGCATCCGCCGCGGTCAGCTGTGCCCGAGGGCGGGGCTCGTGCTTGAGCACGTGGTTCGCGTTCTCGGGGTAGATGATCGTGATGTGCGGGTGCTGCGCCGCCAGCGCCTCAAAGACACTGCCGTCGGCCTGCCAGTCGACCTGGATGTCTTTCTTGCCGATGAGGACCAGGGTGGGCGTGCTGAGCTCCACCAGCAGGGCTGCGGGGTCGGTCACCCACAGCTCGCGCGCGAAGGGCTGGTTGCCCGGGGCTGTCAGGCCCAGGATCAGCATCCGCATCCCCTCGGGGAAGCGCTCGTCTGCCTGGATGGGGCGGCCCGCCGTATACTCCTGTATGAAGGCGTCAAAGGCGGCCAGGAGCTCGTCGCCTCCTGGCGCACCGGCGAGCTGGGCCGCCACCTGGCTCCGCACGACCGCGCTGATGGGCCGCGCGGGTGCAGCCGTGAGGATCAGGCCAGCACAGGGGATGGCCGGTGTGTGGAGCTGGTAGTTCAGCGCGTGGATACAGCCCTCGCTGTTCGCCAGGATGACGATCCGCTGGCGGTCGACGTCCGGGAGAGCCGCCAGGAGCTGAATGGCGCCAGCCAGCTCGTCGGTGTGCCCCTGCATGCTGATCATGCCCATCAGGCGCTGCGCGTTCTCCATGACGTGCGGGCCGGAGGGCCGCTTGTCGTATCGGAGGGTCACGTAGCCGCTCGCGGTGAGCGCCTGCGCCAGGAGGGCCGCGCTGCCGTTGGCGCCCGGCAGAAGTGGGGTGTTCCAGTTGCGATCCGTCGGACCACTGCCGGCGACAAAGACCACGGCCGGAAACGGGCCGTCGCCGGGAGGCCGCAGCAGGGTTGCATTAACCGGAATATCGTCGAGCACCCAGGACACCTGGTGCTCCTGCTGGGGTGCAGCTGTTGACATGATATGGTCCTCCTGACCATGACCGCCCTGGACACAAGTGCCATGAGTATAGGCCATACGCAATCGGACACATAGGCCCTGGCAGACTAACGGTAATGAGGCTATACAGTTTTACAGTAATACTGTTTACTGCACATTGCGATAGCGCACGGCCCGTCTAGCGTAGATCGGCACTGGGGCACGACCCACGAGGTCGAACGCGCTGGCTCGCAGCGGGTGCAGCACAACGCCGGTGCCTGACCCGGCCGCGTGCAGGCGTCCCAAAAGCGGTTGACACCGAGCACTGCGGCGGCTACGATAAGCGCACGCATGTTCTTTCTTTGCCCCCGGAGGCCGCCGTGTCAGATGCCGACCTCGCCGGTCTTGCGCAGGAGTACCTCGAGCTCGTCGCCGCAACCCAGGGTGGCCACTGCGACCCGGACGACCAGCCCCACGCCGCGTCATACCGGGCAGTCGTCCACGATCAGATTCTCCAGGCCCTCGGCCTGACCCGCGACGATCCCTTTGACGCCGTCGTCTGATACTGTTGGCGAACCCCAGGATAGGAGTCACGCAGGCGAACATTGCCCCGCCAGAACGCGGTTGCAGCGGGTATGATCTGGTGCAGCACACGGGGCTGGAAGCCGCGGCGAGCACCAGAAGGATGGGACACGATGAGTATGCACGAACCGCTGTTGGGCGACTATCCGATCCCTGAGGAAACCGTGCGCATTGCCCAACGGGTCTTTCCAAAGGGCAATGTCTACATGCAGCTCCGTGACCACTTCGGCATGCTCTACGACAACGCCGACTTCGCCCACCTCTTTGCCCGTGAGGGACAGCCCGCGCTTGCCCCTGCCCGCCTCGCGCTCGTCACCGTGATGCAGTATATGGAGGGCCTCAGCGACCGCCAGGCTGCCGAGTATGTACGCGACCGCATCTCCTGGAAATACGCCCTCGGGCTCCACTTGGAAGACCCGGGCTTTGACTTCTCCGTGCTGAGCGAGTTTCGCGACCGTCTGCTCACCAGCGATGCCGAACGGCTCCTCTTCGACACGGTGCTGGAGCTCTTTCGTGAGGCCGGGCTGCTCAAAGCCCGCGGCAAGCAGCGCAGCGATTCGACCGCTGTGCTGGGCGCGGTGCGCCTGCTCCATCGCCTCGAAAATGTCGGTGAGACCCTGCGCCACGCGCTCACTGAGCTGGCCCACCTCGCTCCGGCCTGGCTGCGCCAGGTGGCCGACCCTGCCTGGGTCGAGCGCTATGGGCACCGCGTCGAGCAGTATCGCTTACCCAAGGCGGAGACCAAGCGCCAGGCCCTGGCCGTGAGCATTGGGCACGATGGCTACCAGCTCCTCACGGCCTGTTGGAGCCCCCAAGCCCCTGATGGGGTACGCAGCCACCCCGCTGTGGAAATCCTGCGCCGCGTGTGGGTGCAGCAATACTATCGCTGTGATGACCCCGAGCACCCGCTCGTCCAATTGCGCCCGACCAGCGAGCAACCCCCGTCGGCCCAGATCATCAGCTCGCCCTACGACCCGGAGGCCCGCTATAGCACCAAGCGCGAGACCAGTTGGCTGGGCTACAAGCTGCATCTAACCGAAACCGTGCGCCGTGTCACACGCCCCATGATCTCCGCCGCAGGCGGAAGTGACTCGAAAGGAGGTCACTGGGTCACCCAGCCGACCGGATGTGGAAACACAAATGGGAAAGCAGCATGCTGGGAAC
>JAAXUL010000166.1 GCA_013336035.1 Chloroflexales bacterium | reverse complement strand
CCTCTCCAAGATCGCGACCGGCCAGCTCACCCTGGCGCTGGGTCCCGTCGATGTGCCGCTGCTCTGCCGCCTCAGCACCCACATGGTGGCCCAGCAGGCCCTCACCAAACAGATCACGCTCACCTCGACCCTGGACAGCCAGCTCGAGACCATCCCCGCCGATGCGCGGCGGCTCACGCAGATCCTGGTCAACCTGCTCGCCAACGCGGTCAAGTTCACCCCCGCGGGCGGCCAGGTCGGCCTGGAGGTGCGCGGCGATGCGGCGCAGCAGACCGCGACCTTTACGGTCTGGGATACCGGGATCGGCATCGCCGAAGACGACCTGCCCAGGCTATTTCAGCCCTTCGTCCAGCTCGACAGCAAGCTGAGCCGTCAGTACGCCGGCACTGGCCTGGGCCTGGCCCTCGTCCAGCGCCTGGTGCAGGCCCACGGCGGCAGCGTCGCTGTCAGCAGCACGCCAGGGCAGGGCAGCCGCTTCAGCGTCACCCTGCCCTGGGACCCAAGGCACTTCACGGCAGAGCCCGCTCCCGATGACAGATGATGCTCCCGGGCAGTCCCCAACGGTTGCCAGCGCCTTGGAGCGCGAGGCGCTTAAGGTCGGCTTCGAGGTGAGGGCGCAGGCGCAATCGCTCCGGCTTCCAGGGCGGCGCGCGATTTAATTTAGTCAATCGGCTTGAGGTTCGCGAGGATCGCCGCGCGCTGCGGCTCGAGGAACGGCGCCAGCACGACCTGCTCGCCCAGCGTCGCCTCGTCCTCGTCCACCGTGAACCCCGGCCCATCCGAGGCGATCTCGAACAGGATCCCGTTCGGCTCGCGGAAGTACAGGCTGCGGAACCAGTAGCGGTCCACCTTGCCGCTGTTCGGGATCCGCAGCGCGTTCAGGCGCTCGGCCCAGGCATCGTAGGCCTCGTCGGTGGTGCGGAAGGCGACGTGGTGCACGCCGCCCGCCCCAGGTTGGGCTGGCGGCAGGCCCGGCTGCACCGCGACGTGCAGCTCGGCCGCAGGCCCGCCCGGCCCCATCGCGAACACATGCACTGTGTGCTGGCCGCTCTCGGGGTGCGGATACTCACGCACGGGGCGCATATTGAGCGCCCCCCGCAGGATCGCATCGGTCGGGGTGAGGTCCGGCACGCTCAGCACGATCGGGCCGAGCCCGCGCACCTGGAAGGGGGCCGGGACGGGGCTGCGCTCCCACGGGTGCGCCTCGCCCGCGCCGTCGTCGTCCACCAGCGCCAGGCGCTGCCCCTCCGGATCCTCCACATCAAGCGTCAACCGGCCGTCGCGCTCGACGATCTCGCCGGCGGAGACTCCGAGCTCGCCCAGATGCTGCGACCACCAGGTGAGTGACTCCAGCCCCGCCACGCGGAGCGAGGTGCGGATGATGGCGCGGGTGCCGCGGCGCTCGCGGGGCACCGGCCAGTCGAAGAAGGTCAGATCAGTCCCCGGCGTGCCCTTCGCGTCGGCGTAGAAGAGGTGGTATGCGCGCACGTCGTCCTGGTTCACGCTGCGCTTCACGAGGCGCATGCCCATCGTCCGCGTATAGAAGTGGTGGTTCTCGCGGATGTTGGCCGAGACCGCTGTCAGATGATGAATGCCAAGCAGCTCCATAGTGTCCTCCCTTTCAACAGCAGGAGGCTAGCGGCAAGGTTGCATTTGGTGCTTCCATCCTGGTTGCCATAATTGTATCGTTATGGGCAACCCTCTGCCAGGGCAGACGTTCGTCGCTCAGAGGGAGGCCCAGGCCGGCGCGACGCACCAGCCGCAGCCCCTTGACGCCACAGCCTGCGCGGCGAACACAGCGGCGCCCTCGTGGGCGTGCGAATGGTCGATCGCCAGCGGCATCCCATCATCGACCACGCGGGGCTCGAGGCGCGGGCCGCGCCAGCGTGACGTGAGTACCGAGATCGAGTGCGTCCTCTGGGTCGCGGCTCAGCTGCGCGCGCTCAGGCTGTGGCGTGTGATCGCGCTGCTGAGCGGCTCGACGGGGCAGAGCACGAGCAGGGCCCGCGCCGGCGCGGCCTTGAGGTTCTGCCAGCCATGGGGCAGGGTGGCCGCGAAGAGAAGGCTATCGCCCGGCTCGAGCAGATAGATCTGCTCGGCCACCGTGTAGGCGATCTGCCCCTCCAGGCAAAAGACAAACTCCTGGCCGGGGTGGACGATGGTCTGGGCGCCGCTCCCCGCCTCGGGGTCGAGGGCCAGCAGCAGCGGCTCGAGCGTGCGCTGGGCCATGCCGGCGCCGAGATCGGCCAGGGCGCCGTGGGGGAAGGGCGTGGGCTGCTGCTGGTCCGCTTTATGGAAGACGACCTGACTGCGCGGCACCTCAGGCTCAAAGAAGGCGCTGATAGGCAGCTTTAGGGCCACGGCGAGCTGCTGGAGCGTGCTGACGCTGGGCGAGGTCTTGCCGTGCTCGATCAGGCTGAGGGTGTTGACCGCCAGGCCGCTGGCCTCGGCCAGCGCGCGGATAGAGAGCCGGCGCGCCTCGCGCAGCGCCCGCAGCCGCCCCCCCACATTGACCGCGGGATCTGACGCGACGGGCGCATAAAGATCAGAGGCTGCCGCTGGCAGCGAGTGTTCGTGCTTCATATCTGCCCCCAAGCACCACAATGTGCGCGCGCTTCCGCGTTGCTCTTTGCTTGCCTCGGACCCATGTTATGATAGGTGCTTCTGCCCGGCAGCGGATTACAAAACCAAAGATGTTGGTTGCAACCCGGCAACGACGCGGCCAGCGCCCCACATGTAACCTTCTGCACGTATGGGCCATCAGAGGTGTAGCGGGCACACGACGTAGGTGCGCCTGGGCTGGCGCCGTATCTGGCGCCCCAGCAGAAGCTGCCATACTATAGTTTGGAGAACCCATATGACCGGACCGTCATTCCAGGACTGCTACCCCGATGAGCTCAGCCACTGCTACGGCTGCGGCCACTTGAACGACCAGGGCCTCCAGCTGAAGAGCTTCTGGGACGGCGACGAGAGCGTCGCCCGCTTTACGCCCCGCCCCTATCACACCGCCGTGCCGGGGTACGTCTATGGCGGTCTGCTCGCCTCGCTGATCGACTGCCATGGCACCGGGACGGCGGCTGCCGCCGCATATCGGGCCGCCGAGCGCCCGATGGGGAGCGAGCCGGCCCTGCGCTATGTGACGGGCGCGCTCCGGGTAGACTATCTCCGACCAACCCCGCTCGGCGACGCTCTGGAGGTCCGCGGACGGGTGAAAGAGATCAAGGGGCGCAAGGTGGTCGTCGAGGCCTGGATCATCGCCGCGGGCGAGGTCTGCGTGCGTGGCGAGGTGGTGGCCGTGCAGCTGCCCGAGGCGATGCGCCCGGCTGAGCCGGCCGGCGAATAGTGAGCCCCGTGTCTTCGGCGGCGCCACGCCGTGATCCGTGAGCAGGCGGCCCAGCGTCGCGGAGGCGGCGATGGATGAGCCTACCGCTGCCGCGATGCTGCGATAGCCAACAGCACCACGATTCTGGCCGCCAACGAGCGGCCGCCCGCGCTCCTGTGAGCTGAGCCGCTCGCGCCCCCGGCAGAGCCAGCGCCGGCGCGCTGACGGCATTGAAAAGCGGGCGAGCTGTGTCCGCATCCTGTGGTAGCCTACGTATAGCCGCCGCTCAACGCGACCTGGGCACACAGGAGGCCCGATGAACCAGACCGAGATCAGCCGCCTTATAGATGGTCCAGCGTGTCACCTGGTATGGGCGCAGCACCTCCAGGGGCGCAGCTAGCCCGCCCCCAGACCTCCACATGATGCCCGTCGCGCATACCCTGCCAGAGCCTGACGGTGCAGGCGCGCCGAAGCAGGTTTTTCCAGATCTGCGCGTTGGCGAACAGCTCCTCGTCGGCGTTGAAGACGCTGAACACCGAGCGCGAGGCGACGAGGATCATCTTCTCCTTCGCCCGGCTCAGGGCCACGTTCAGCCGCCGCGGGTCGAGCAGGAACTCGCCCGCGCTGCGCAGGTAGTCGCGGTCGCTCTCGGTGGCGCTGACCAGGATCGCCCGCCGCTCGCCGC
The DNA here is from genome assembly GCA_013336035.1 of Chloroflexales bacterium. Taxonomy (GTDB): domain Bacteria; phylum Chloroflexota; class Chloroflexia; order Chloroflexales; family Chloroflexaceae; genus CAIWXH01. The sequence goes on along the minus strand of JAAXUL010000166.1, from coordinate 7,508 downwards.
CCTGGAAGCGCTCGACCGTATCGATGGCCGAGCTGACCAGCAGGCCGGTCGCGGGGTCGCGGGACGCCAGCTGCGGCAGCGCCGCCTGGAGCGCCGCCCGCTGCGCCCGGTGCGGCACCACCACGCCCAGGCCCGCTCTATGCTCTAGCCCGTGGCCGGCGGGGTCGGCCAGGAACGCGAGGATGGCGGTGACCAGGCCTTGCTCGAAGGGGTTGGCGACCTGGCTCGCCGCCTCATCGTGGACCACCACGACCAGCGGGTACTCCGGCGCCAGCACGCGCGCCACGAACTCGTCGGGGTGCGGGAGGTCGGCGAGCACGGCGGTCTTCCGGGAGTGATAGGCGATGCCGTCGTGGGCGTAGATCTCCTCGCGCAGGAAGTCGGCCATCACGCTGTGCAGCCGGAAGCTCTCGGCGAACTTGACCATCGGCGGCGCCGGCGCGCGCCCCAGCAGGGTGACGAAGAGCGACTCGTAGGCCCGGTACTCCTGGAAGGTGCGCCGCCGCTCGTCGCCCCAGCCGTGGGCGATGATCGGCGGCATCTGGCGGTGGTCGCCCACGACGATCAGCTGCCCGTCCGCGCGCAGCGGCAGCGCCGCCATCGCCGCCTCGGGCAGGTTCATCTGCGAGGCCTCGTCAAGCACCAGGCAGTCGCAGAAGCCGTGGCCGAAGATCCCGCCGGCGTCCTTGAGCATACCGTAGATCCCGCCCGGCGTCACGCCCGCGAAGCACCAGCGCTGGCCGCGGATCGTCGCCGCCTCGCTGTCGCCCTTGGCGAGCATAGTTACGCCGGCCGGCGCCCCGTCGCTGGGCCGCACGCGGTACAGCGGCACGTCGAGCAGCCTGGGGTGGAAGTATGTCTGGAAGAGCCGCGGGTGCTGCGCCGCCAGATCGCTGAGCTGCGCCTGCACCTCGGCCAGCTTCTCGAGCAGGACGTTGGTGGCCGCGTGTGTCTTGCATGTGAGCAGGGCGCGGAACTCCTGGCCCGCCTCCAGCGCGCCCTGGAGCCGCGCGAGCAGCGCGAAGGCCGTGGCGTAGCTCTTGCCTGTGCCGGGCGGCCCCTGGATCAGCAGCGTCGGCGCGTCGCCGTGCCGCTCGATATAAGCCCGCTGGTTGGCGTCGAAGGCGTGCAGGGCCCCCACGGCGCGCAGCGCGTCCAGCCCGGCCACGAAGCGGGCCTGCCCCGCCTGGGCCGCCGCCGGCCAGGCCACCTGCTCGCTCGCCGGCTCGGCCAGCCGCGCGTAGGCGGTATTGGGCTGGCCGTCGCGCAGGCCGAGCACGACCTCTTTGCAGAAGTAGCCGTACCAGTCGTTCGGCTCGGGGTCGAGGGTGTAGCGCTCGCCCTCGGCCAGGGGGCGCACAAAGGCTGAGACGGTCGGGAACACGTAGCCGTGCGACCAGTCGCCGCCGCGCGCCTCGTCCAGCTCCAGCTCCACCAGCCCGCTCCGGGCGTCGATTGTGCTCAGCCGCGCGCGCCGCCCATAGAGCAGCTGCTTGACGGTCGGCATAAGGGGCCGGCGCTCCTCCAGGGGCAGGCGCTCATCGACGGTCCAGCGCGGGGCGAAGACCATGCGCTCGTCGGGCCGGATGCTCGAGAGGGCCAGCGCGGTCGGCAGGTCGCAGTCCACCCCCTCCAGATCGATGCGCAGGCGGTACGGCGCTGGCAGCGGGAGCGGGTCGGTGGCGAGCTTCTGCGCCGAGGTGCGGCGAAACTGCTTGCCCGGGCTGCGCGCCTGGTGCTCGGCCCGCAGCTGATCGACCAGCGCCCGGCGGCGCTCATTCTCGCGCACGGCCTCCAGCAGCGCAGGGTCCTGGTCGGCCTCGTAGTAGCGGACGATCAGGGTGCTCCCCGCCAGGACACGTCGCTCGGGGGGGGCGAGGCGCGCCTGCTTCCAGACGGCGAGCTTCGCATGGTGCTCGAGGGTCAGGAACTCGTCGAGGGCGTCGGCGAACGTGCGGGCCTTGCCGCTGAAGGCGGCGAGCACGCCCAGATCGAAGGGCGTCTTCTCGGTGTCGCGGTTGCCCCGGAAGTCACGGGCGATGTGCTCCATCGCCTCCAGGCGGCGGGCGTGGAAGCCGCGCAGCAGCGCGGGCGTGGCGCCCTGGTAGTCCGCGAACTCGTCAGGCCCGCGCTCCGGCCGCTCCAGCTCGCCCCAGGCGGCGTAGGCGTACTCGAGCGGGATCTGGCTGTTGAAGCGCGCGCGGCGCGTGTACCAGGCGCCCTCGCCCTCGGCGTCCTCGTCCAGCCGGCCCTGGTCGTCGAACATGCGGGCCCGGAAGATCGTGCGGTAGGGCTCGGGGCTGTTCCAGTCGAAGCGCAGCTGGCGGGCCACGGCCTGCAGCGACTGGCAGACCATGGGGTAGTTCTTCAGCTCGCGGATCTCCTGGTCGAGGAAGGTCACCAGGGGCGAGTCAAGGGCGGCGATCTGGGTCATGAAGTCGTAGAGCGGGGTCGCCGCGGCGATGGCCCCGAAGTGGCGGGCCAGGGCGTCGAGCAGGAGACGCTGCTCGAAGCGGTTGTAGAAGATCAGGTGGACGGGCGCCCGCGGCTGGCCCTCGGCATCGGGGGCGGCGACCTCGGCGATGGCCCGCAGGGTCGCGTCGATCCAGCTGACGAGGAGCGCCCGCTCCTGCGCCGGCTCGTGCGGCGGGCCCTCAGCGAGGTGGACGACGCTGCGCCGCCGCTCCGGCTGCTCTGCGCCGCCCTCGCAGGCGACCACCAGCGAGCCGGCCATATAGAGCCGGTCGTGCAGGTAGTCGTGCTGGGCGTCGAGGTAGACCCGCACGAGGTTCGAGTGCAGCGTGCTGTCGCAGGCCGGCAGCGAGCCGTAGCCCTTGCAGGGGATGTAGCTCAGGGCGCGCTGCGCGTCCCCCTTCCAGGCGCGGTAGCGCTTCGCCCGGTGCACCAGCTCGTCGAGCCGCGCGCCGATGCGCGGGATGGCCGTGAGCCTGCGCAGGGTCACCTCGCTCGCCGGGTTGATGGCGAGCTCACTCGAGGCGGGGTCGCGGAACACCTTGAGCGCGGCCACCTCGGCGGTGGTGTGGACGCCCGCGCCGCGCAGCGCGTTCTTCTCATGGTCGGCGAGGTAGGGCAGCAGCGAGAGGTCGTCGTGCTCGGCGCTCCACTTCATGCAGAGCTCGTTGTAGAGGCAGCCGTCGCACTTGTAGCTGAGGTGGTAGGGCAGGTCGGTGAAGGGCGCCTGGGCAACCTGCGCGGCGGTCGAGCTAGGGCCAATGACGAGGTCGGCCACCTCGGCGCGGTAGTTCTCGGGCGTCGGCACGATCTCTAGCAGCGCGTCGGCGACCCCGAAGCGCGCCAGGGCCGCGGCCCGCTGCTCTGCCAGGACGCGCTGCTCGTCGGGTGCCGCCGGGAGCGCGCCATCGGCCGGGCCACGGTAGAGGATGGCGGTGTCAATGCTGGCCGCGACGCCGCTGTCGGCGAAGAGCGTCGCCAGCATCTCGTGGTAGAAGGCCACCTGGAGCCGGTGCTCGACCTTGGCGCTGGTCGAGCTCTTCATATCGGCGATGAGCACGCGCAGCACGCCAGCCTGGTCGCGCTCCAGGCGCAGGAGGTCCACGTCGCCGCGGATCTGCCACTGGCCGACCGTCACCTGGAGGCGCGGCTGGAAGAGGAAGCGTAGCCCGCCCGGCGGGAGGTCGCGGGCCAGCGTGACGACGACCTCGTTGTGGTAGGCGGCGGCGAAGCGCGGGTCGGTCTTCGCGGCCTCGTTGCAGTGGGTCGCCTCGGCCCCGTCGATGGCGAGGGCGCGGATCTGCCCCTCGATGGCGTCCTCGAAGGTGGCGCCTGAGCGGGTGAGGATGGGCGGGATGGCCTGGGGGGCGACGCCGTAGCGGGTCAGGAAGCCGCGGCCGTGGGCGCGCTCGTGGAGGCGCAGGCGCAGGTAGCGGGCGCACTGGTCGAGGCGGATGTACTGCGAGATGTCGGTGGGCGAGATCTTCTGGGGGCCGGGCGTCACGTCGGTGGCAGACCGGAGCGGGATGAAATCCATCTGGGGGCACCCTGGTTGATAGTGAAGCGGCCCTGGGCCGGGATGTGCGCCGAGTCGTGGCCGGCGTGGGATAAGAGCTACGGCCAAGCGTACATCTGGGGCGCGACGGGGATATAACCTATAATGCCAACCGTACTGAGTCTTACTATACTACCGAGGAGCGCACCAATGCCCGATCCCATCAACGTTGGCCTGGTGGGCTACGGCTACGCCGGGCGAACCTTCCACGCCCCGCTGATCGCGAGCGTGGCGGGCCTGCGCCTGGCCGCCGTGGCGAGCAGCGACCCGGCGCGCGTGGCCGCCGACTGGCCAGATGTCGCGGTGGTGGCTGGCCCCGCGGCCCTCTGCGCCCGCGCTGACATCGACCTGGTGGTGGTCGCCACCCCCAACACGAGCCACCACCCGATCGCCAGAGACGCCCTGGCCGCGGGCAAGCATGTGGTCGTCGATAAGCCCTTCACCGTCACCCTGGCCGAGGCCGAGGACCTGGCCGCCCTGGCCGGGCGCGCCGGCCGCGTGCTCTCGGTCTTCCACAACCGCCGCTGGGACGCCGACTTTCTGACCCTGCGCCGGCTGCTCGCCGCCGGCGCGCTGGGGCGGCTGGCCTACCTGGAGTCACGCTTCGACCGCTTTCGGCCCGAGGTGCGCGACCGCTGGCGCGAGCGAGCCGGGCCGGGCGGCGGGCTCTGGTACGACCTCGGCCCGCACCTTGCCGACCAGGCCCTGCAGCTCTTCGGGCCGCCCGAGGCGCTCTACGCCGACATCGCCACCCAGCGCGACGGGGCCGTTGCCGACGACTACTTCCATGTCGCCCTGCGCTACGGCCGCACGCGGGTGGTGCTCCACGCCAGCGCCCTGGCCGCCGCGTCGGCCCCGCGCTTTCTGGCCCAGGGCACGGGCGGCGCCTACGTCAAGCACGGCCTCGACCCGCAGGAGGATGCGCTCAAGGCCGGTCTGCTCCCCGGCGGCGCCGGCTGGGGCGAGGACCCGCAGCCCGGCACGCTCACCCTCTGGGGGGGGGGTGGCCCCGTCACGCGGGCTGAGCCGTCGGCCCCGGGGGACTACCCGGCCTACTACGCGGGGGTGCGCGACGCTATCCTGGGCGTGGGGCCGAACCCCGTGCCCGCCGCCGAGGCCATCCAGGTGATGCGGATCATCGAGCTGGCCCGCCGCAGCGCCGACGAGCGCCGCGAGCTGCCCGTCGCCTAGGGGTAGGCATCACCGTGCCCGGTCACTGTAGCGGCGCCGGTTTCATGGTAGGATCAGCCGGGGCGACGCGATTGAGCCGGGAGCAATCAATGGCAGTGACACAGGTGGCGGCCAATCTGTACCGCATCCCCCTCGGGATCGTCAACGCGTACCTGATCGATCACGACGGGCTGACCCTGATCGACACCGGCGTGCCAGGCAGCGCGCCGAAGATCCTCGCGGCCGTGGCCGCCCTCGGGCGACGGCCCGCCGATCTTGGCCACATCCTGGTGACCCACCTGCATATCGACCATACCGGCAGCCTGGCCGCCCTCAAGGCCGCCACCGGCGCCAAGGTCTGGATGCACGCCGCCGATGCCGCCCTGGTGCGCGAGGGGCGCTGCGCCCGCCCGCTGCTACCGGTGCCCGGGCTGCTGCCCTGGGCCATCCACACCTTCCTGATGGGCGACTCTCCACCCATCGAGCCCGTAGAGACGGATCACGTCCTGATGGGGGCCGCCGAGCTGCCCGTCGCCGGAGGGGTCAGCGCCATCCCCGCGCCCGGGCACAGCGCCGGCCAGCTCGCGTTCCTCTGGCCGCGCCACGGCGGGGTGCTCCTTGTCGGGGACGCCGCCGCCAACTGGCGCGGGCGCCTCGGGCCGGGCCTGGTCTTCGAGGACCTTGACGAGGGCGGGCGGACTCTGCTGCGGCTCGCCGCCCTTGACTTCCAGATCGCCTGCTTCGGCCACGGCAGCCCCATTGTTGGCGACGCCTCGGGCGCCTTTCGCGCCCGCTGGCCGGGCGCCCGGCGACCCGCGGCATCAGAGCTGTAAGCACGGCGGTCTCTAGTGGTCAGGGGCAAGCTACCTATGCGATTCAATGAGCTCGCCAGCTGGATACCGCAGACGAAGCTGACGCCGCCGCGTCTGCGCGGGGATCTTGTCCCGCGCCCCCAGCTGCTTCAGTCATTGCAGCAGGCCGTCACGAGCTATGCCCTCACCTTGATCGCGGCGCCTGCCGGCTATGGCAAGACGACCCTGCTGGTCGCCTACGCCCAGTCCTCCGCGCTCATGCCGGTGGCCTGGTTTGCCCTCGATGAGCAGGACGACGACCCGAGCCTGTTCCTGACCGGCCTTGTCGCGGCCATGCGGCGGCACTACCCGGCCTGCGGCCAGCGCGCGCAGGCGACGCTCGCGCAGCCCGCGCTCTCGGCGCAGCGAGTGGCCGGGGCCCTGATCAATGATCTGCTCACAACCATCGATAGGCCGACCATACTCGTGCTAGACGACCTGCACCTGGTGCGCGACCCGGCGATCTATGCGCTGCTGACCTATCTGGTCGAGCACATCCCGCCGCTGCTGCGCCTGGTGATCGCCACGCGCCACGATCCGCCCCTGGCCATGGCCCGCTGGCGGGCGCGCGGCATGCTGGCCGAGCTGCGCCTCAGCGAGCTGAGCTTCAGCGACGCCGAGGCGACCTCGCTGCTCAATAGCCAGCTGCGGCTAAACCTCGAGGCCGACGAGCTGGCGGCGCTCCAGCAGAGCACCGAGGGCTGGGTGGCCGGGCTGCGGCTGCTGGCCGGCTCGCTCGAGCATCTGCCCTCTAGGGCCGACCGCACCCTGCTGCTCCAGCACCTCGCGCAGGGCAACCGGGCCGTCGCCGAGGTGCTGGTTGATGAGGTGCTGAGCGGCCAGGAGCCAGAGGTGCGCGCGTTTCTCCTCGCCACCTCGATCCTCGATGAGCTGACCCCCGCCCTGTGCGAGGCGGTGACCGGTCGCCAGGACGCCGAGGCCATCTTAGACACCCTCTACCGCCGCAACCTGTTTCTGATCGCCCTGCACAGCGCCTCCCCCGCGGCCCCGCCCAGCTACCGCTACCACGCGCTGTTTGCCGGCTTCTTGCGCCAGCAGCTCGCCCATGAGATGACGCCGGACGAGATCATCGCGCTGCACCGCGTCGCGGCGGCCGCCGAGCCGGTGGCCGCCCGCGCCATCCAGCACTACCTCGCGGTTGGCGCCTGGGACGATGCGACCCGGCGCATCGAGCAGGAGGGCGGCCTGATCGTCCGCCGCGGGCTGCGCCGCACCCTCCAGGGCTGGATTGACGCCCTGCCGCCGGCGCTGGCGGCCGCGCGCCCGCGCCTGAGCTACCTGCTCGGCGTGTGCGCCTGGCAGCAGGGCCAGGTCGAGGGGGCGTACGCCCTTCTGCAGCGCGCCGCCGCCGGCTTCGCGGCGCTCGGCGACCAGGCCGGCCAGGGCGAGGCCCTGATCGACATGGTGATCCCCCTGTTCTGGCTAGGAGACCTTGCCCA
>JAAXUL010001594.1 GCA_013336035.1 Chloroflexales bacterium | reverse complement strand
CTCGTAAAGCAGGTGGATCAACCCGTCGGAAAGGCCGATAAACGGAACAAACATCTTGCTGATTCCTGCCCATTTCATGACCTGGAGGAAGATCTCCGTGGCGGGGACAATGACGTCGGCCCGGTCAGGATGAAGGCCCAGCAGGCGGATCCGTTCCTCCACTTCAAACCGGGAGATGAACCGGTAAAGGTCTTTGAGTTTCTTGTAGGTCAGAGGCTTGCCCAGCTTCTTGCCGTACGCCTTCCACTGCGCGGCCTCGGGCTTGCGGCCTGCCTCGGCGAAGGTTTCGGCCAATCGCTGCGCACACGCCACTCGCTCGTGCACGTCAAAGGCCTCGTCACGAGCGACTGTAGTGAGGGCGGCGATCGCGTCCTCGAAATGGTCGGTCGCCAACAACGCGGTCGCCTTCCAGTGGATGGCCGCCGCTGCCCGGCCCGGCTCACCGAGGCCAAGCATCCGCGCGGAGACCCCCTCGGCAAGCGCGATCACCCGATCACGGACCGCAAGGTCGGCAAGAAGACTCAGGCGAATGAAGTGGGCCTTGGCGTTCAGGTGCTCGTCCTCATGTGCCTCCGCGAGCGCGACCGCCTCATCCGCCGCCGCTTGCCAGCTGCCGTTGCCTGCCGCGCCGAGCGAGCCCGCATAACTCAGGAGGAGGTCGACCTCGAGACCAGGGTTCGGGGCGACAGCAAGCGCACCCCTCGCCAGCTCGAAGGCCTCGATCGCCTCAGTCACGCGTCCCTGATAGTGGAGCTCCCTACCGGCCGCGTATGCGGCCACCGCGGCGAGAGCGTGAGAATCGGCACCCATGGCGCCGTGGGCCGCAGCGAGGTACTCTGCGGCCGCCCGGTCGTCATACGTCGCGTCATAGGCGCGCGCCAAGTGGTACCGCGTCTCGGCAAGTGCCGCCGCAGGCGCGTCACCCACCTCCTCGTTCCTCATGTCCTCCAGAATCGGTATCGCCACCTCGGCGCCTCCCGAGTTGACGGACGACAGCGCGTATGCCCAACGCAAGCCCAACGGCGACGTTGCCCCCGGAGGGTTGAGGCTCAGGGCGTAGGCGTAGCGTGTCGCCGCCTCGTGATGCTCGTCGGCCTCTGCGAACGCATTGCCCGCGTTGATCGCCTGCTCGGCTGCCAGGCCCGGATGCCCCGCGGCCGCCGCGACCGCGACGGCGACCCCATGCAGCTCCGCGGCTCCCCCCATGTCGCCCGCGCCGGCAAACACCTCGGCCTTGGCCCCCGTGAGGACGGCCTCGACGGTGCGCGAGGGCGCCATCGCGAGCGCCGTGTCGATTGCCGCAAGTGCATCCGCTGGCAGTCCCCTCGCCGCCGCGACCTGCGCCGAGAACAGCAGGATGGACACGAATGGGCGGCGGGATCCCGAGTCCTCGGACACCAATTCCGCCGACACGCGCGCCTTGTCGAGAAGTTCGGCAGCGTCGGCAAGCCGTTCCTCGTTGACGTCGCCGCCGAGAAGGGCGGCGGCCGATGCCGCGGGTGCCGACGCGACAAAGCCGATGTGCGCGCCTGGGAAGGAGTCCACCGCGCTAGCCACGTCCTGCACGCTCGGGCTGTCGAAGGTCGCGCGCGCGAAGGCGGCCGTCTCTGCACCGTACGCGCCGT
>JAAXUL010001593.1 GCA_013336035.1 Chloroflexales bacterium | reverse complement strand
GGCGGCCTGGGCGGCGCTTGAGGTGGCGCGCCGGCCCGAGAACGCCGGCAAGCTGATCGTCTTCATCGTGCCGAGCAACGGCGAGCGCTACCTCAGCACTCTGCTCTTCGCCGAGGACGAGGCGCCGCAGCCCGCGCTCGCCCGCGCCGTATGAGCCGCCACACCAAAGGGGCGCAGGTCGTCGCCGACCGCGCCCACCTGCTGCATCCCCAGCACCACCCGAGCGACCACCTCGACCCGCAGATCTGGGTTGCGGGCGAGGGCGCGCTGATCACCAACAGCGCCGGGCAGACCTTCCTCGATGGCCTGAGCGGCATGTGGAACGTCCACGTCGGCCACGGCCGCCGCGAACTGGTCGAGGCCGCGGCTGCCCAGCTGAGCAGCCTGGCGTTCGCCTCGTCGTATATCGGCGACACCAGCCTGCCCGCCATCGCCCTGGCCGAGCGGCTCAGCGCCCTCCTCTACCCGTCGATCAACGCCTTCTTCTTCACCAGCGGCGGCGCCGAGGCCAGCGACAGCGCCTTCAAGACCGCGCGCTTCTTCTGGAAGACCCAGGGGCGCGCGGAGAAGACGAAGATCATCTCGCGCACTCTGTCCTACCACGGCTCGACCATGGCCGCGAGCAGCGCCAGCGGCCTGCCCGTGTTCTGGGAGGTCTTTGAGCCGCGCGTGCCCGGCTTCCTGCATATCGAGTCGCCGTACCCCTATCGCTTCACTGGCGGCGACGCCAGCACCAGCCCGGGCATCGCCGCGGCGAACCTGCTGGAGGAGGCCATCCTGCGCGAGGGGCCCGAGAGCGTCGCGGCCTTTATCGCCGAGCCGATCCAGGGCGGCGGCGGCGGGGTGATCGTGCCCCCCGCCGACTACTTCCCGCGCATCCGCGCGATCTGTGACCAGTATGAGGTGCTGCTGATCAGCGACGATGTGATCACCGGCTTCGGGCGCACCGGGCGCTGGTTCGGCCTGGAGCACTGGGGTGTGGAGCCGGACATCGTCCAGTTTGCCAAGGGCATCACCAGCGGCTATGTGCCGCTGGGCGGGATTGGGGTCTCGGATCGGATCAAGGCGGCGATCGATGCGGCCCCGGCCGGGCGGCGCTGGATGCACGGCTTCACCTACTCAGCGCACCCGGTCTGCTGCGCGGTGGCGCTGGCGAACCTCCAGATCATCGAGGACGAGGGCCTGGTCGAGCGCGCGGCCCAGGGCGGCGCCCACCTGCTCGGCCGGCTCCGGGAGCTTGAGCAACTCGAGCACGTCGGCGAGGTGCGCGGGCTGGGGCTGCTCGCCGGGGTCGAGATCGTCGCCGACCGCGCGACGAAGGCGCGCTTCCCCGCCGAGACCGGGGTCGGCAAGCGCCTGCGCGCCGAGCTGACGCGGCGCGGGCTGTACACCCGCGTGCTGGGCGAGGTGATCTGCCTGGCGCCGCCCCTGATCACCAGCGACGAGCAGCTCGAGCGCATCGCTGATATTCTGCACGAGGCGATCCCCGCCGCGCTTACGCTCTAGCAGCCTGTCGGAGAGAAGTCTGAAACCGGCAGGCTGGTGCTACACTGGATGGTATGAAACGCAGCTTCAAAACGGCGGACTACGAAGCGACGCTGGACGTGCAGGTGCGGCTGGGTGACT
>JAAXUL010000806.1 GCA_013336035.1 Chloroflexales bacterium | reverse complement strand
CCCGCGGTCGCCGTCGAGCCGCAGCCGCTGCGCGTGCCCGAGACCGGCGAGACCCTGACGCCGCGCGAGGTCGAGGTGCTGCGCCTGCTGGCGACCGGGGCGACGAATAAGGCCATCGCCGAGCAGCTTGTCATCGGCACGCAGACGGCAAAAACCCACGTCGCCCGCATCCTGCGCAAGCTCGACGCCGCCACGCGCACCGAGGCCGCCGCCCGCGCCCACGCCCTTGGCATCGTCGAGCGCGGCTGACGGCCCTATCACCCGCGCCCGCCCCTCGGCGTCACCCTTCTGGGGGACGCTTTTTTAGTGGCCGAAGCTCTACACTCTTTGCGGAGGGGCCGCCGCGAGATCTTAACATAAGGCGCGGCCAGAGCAAGCAGATGCAGAGCCATCCGGTCATCCAGGCGCGGAACGTGGCCAAGAGCTTCCCGGTTGGCGGCGGCGCCGTCACGGTCTTGCAGGGGATCTCATTTACGGTCCAGCAGGGCGAGTTTGTCTCGATTGTGGGGCCGTCCGGCAATGGCAAGTCCACCCTGCTTAATATGGTCACCGGGATCGACCGCCCGAGCGCCGGCGAGATTATCGTCTGCGGCAGGCCTGTGCACCGCATGAGCGAGGATCAGCTCGCCGCGTGGCGCGGCGCCCAGGTCGGCATTATCTTCCAGTTCTTCCAGATGCTGCCCGCCCTGAGCCTGCTGAAGAATATTATGCTGCCGATGGACCTGGCCGCCACCTACCCCCGCCACGAGCGCCGCGAGCGCGCGCTGGCCCTGCTCGATCTGGTGGGGCTGGCGGACCAGGCCCATAAGCTGCCCGCGCTGGTCTCTGGGGGGCAGCAGCAGCGCGCCGCTATCGCCCGCGCGCTGGCGAATGACCCGCCGCTGCTAGTGGCCGACGAGCCGACCGGCAACCTCGATACGAATACGGCGCGCGCTATCTTCGGTCTGTTCGAGCGCCTGGTGGCCCAGGGGAAGACAGTGCTCATGGTGACGCACGATAAAGAGCTGGCCCAGCGTGTCCCGCGCCGCATCGCGATTGTCAATGGCCGCATCGAGCGCGACGAGCGGCTGCCGGCGTCTGCCCAGCCCGCCGTGCTGCTGGCCGCGTAGCGCACTATCAGGAGGAGCCACACCATGGGCGTGATCTGGAAGAAGCTCTGGGCGGACCTCTGGCACCATAAGGCGCGCACCATTCTGGCCACGCTCAGCATCGCGGTCGGGGTCCTGGCGCTCGGCTTTATCCTCGGCATGATGGACCAGCTCAGCCCTACCTGGAATAAGGTGCACCGCTCGATTGTCCCCCACCATATCTACATGGGCCTGAGCCGCCCAATCGACCGGGATACGGTGGACGCGCTGCGCCATATCGACGGGGTGGCGGGCATCGAGCCGATGAGCGAGCGGGCGATCCGCTACCGCCGCGCGCCGGATGAGCCCTGGCGCGATGGCGTACTGATGATGCGCGACGACTACGAGCACCAGCGCTACAACCTGCTCCAGCTCAAGGCGGGCACGTGGCCGCGGCACAACACGGTCGATATCGACTTTCGCTCGGCCGAGTCGCTGGGCCTGGATCTGGGCGACCAGGTCATCTTCGAGCTCGACGGCACCGACCGGGCGCTGCCGATCAGCGGCAAGATCCGCTACCACTTCATCGCCGCGCCCGAGTTTGGCTTCGACAGCCACTTCTTTGTCGATGGGCCGGGGATGGAGCGCTTCGGCGGCCAGGAGGGCACCTTTCAGCGGCTGATGATCCGGGTGACGCCCTACAGCGAGGCGCAGGCCCGCGCGGTGGCCTCGGCGATCAAAGACCGGCTCTCCGCGCTGGGCGTCAGCGTCGGCCTGACCCACTATAACAACCCGGATGAGCACTGGGCGCAGCAGTTTGTCGATGGGCTGTATGTGATCATGCAGATGCTGGCGGTGATGGCGCTCTTTATGAGCGTGGTGCTGATCTACAACACCCTGGCGGCGCTGATCACGCAGCAGACCAACCAGATCGGGATTATCAAGGCGATCGGCGGGCGCACCAGCGTCATTCTCCGCCTCTACCTGACGGGCGTGCTGGTCTACGGCGCTCTGGCGCTGCTGATCGCGTTTCCGATCGGCGCCGTGCTATCCGCCGTGATGACGGCCTACTTCCTCAACATCTTTAATGTGGCCTACGGCAGCTTTCAGGTGTCGCCCCGCGCCCTGGCGGTGCAGGCCCTGGCCGCGCTGCTGGTGCCGCTGCTGGCCGCGCTCTGGCCCGTGCTTAGCGGCGCCCGCATCACCGTACGCCAGGCGATCGCCAGCTATGGGCTTGGCGGCGGCGCCGGCGCGAGCTGGCTCGACCGCGCCATCGAGCGGCTGGGCAGCCGCTGGCTCGCCGCGCCCGTGGCCCTGGCGGTGGGCAATATGTTTCGCCGTAAGGGCCGCCTGGCCCTGACCCAGGTCGTGCTGATCACGGCCGGCGCGCTCTACCTGATCGTGATGACCCTCTCCAGCTCGATCGACCTCACCGTCAACACCGAGCTGGCCCGGCACAGCTACCAGACCCAGCTCACCTTCGCGGGCGACCACCGCATCGGCCGGCTAGAGGCACTGGCGACAGCTCAGCCGGGCGTCGTCACGGCCGAGGCCTGGCTCGGCCACCCCGCCAACCTGCTGCGCGCGGGGCAGTCCATCCACGAGGCCGGCGCCGGGACCATCCTGGTGGGCCTCCCGCCCGCCAGCGGGCTCTACCGCCCGCGCATCGTGGCGGGGCGCTGGCTGCTGCCCGAGGACGAGCGCGCGATCGTGCTCAACGAGGAGACGGCCGAGGAGAATGGTATCCAGCCCGGAGATCTGGTGACGCTGGACCTGGGCGATTGGGGCGACGATCTATGGCGGGTGGTCGGGCTCTACCGGGTGCTCTCGATCCGCCCCGCGCCGGAGAACATCTACGCGCCCCGCGAGGCCCTGCTGCGCGCCAGCTCGCGCAGCGATCGCGCCAATATGCTGCTGGTGCGCATGGCCACCGACGACCCGGCCACGGCGGCGGCGATCACCAGGGGCCTTGAGAGCCTGTTCGAGCGGTGCCGCTGGGACATCAGCGACACCGCGACGGTCGCCGAGAGCCGCCAGTTCTTTGACAGCTTCTTCGCCCAGTATATCCCGATGCTGCTGGCGCTGGCAGTGATCACGGCCGTGGTCGGCGGCATCGGGCTGATGGGCGCGCTCTCGATCGCCGTGGTCGAGCGCACCAGAGAGATTGGTGTGCTGCGGGCGATCGGGGCGACGACGCCTGATCTGCTGCGCATGCTCATGCTGGAAGGCGTGGCCCAGGGGCTTTTCAGCTGGGCTGTCGCGGTGCCGCTCTCATTTGTCTTTGGGCGTCGCGTGGCCGCCCTGATGGGCCAGGCGCTCTTCTCGGTCGACCTCGACTACCAGTACAACTCCGGGGCCGTGCTGCTCTGGCTGGCCGCCGTCCTGCTCATCGCCGTACTGGCCTCGCTGCTCCCGGCGCGCAGCGCGACGCGGGTCAGCGTGCGCGCGAGCCTGGCCTACGCGTGATGGCCACCACGGGTGGGAGCATCAGCCCGCTTGTTTGGTGCTATCTGTCTTGTGCAGGTGCTGCTCGAGGGCATCGAGCAGCGTGCGCAGGCTGATGGGCTTGGTAAAGTAGGCGTCGGCGCCGGCCTCGAGGCAGCGCTCGCGGTCGCCGGGCATGGCCAGGGCCGTGAGCGCGATGATTGGCAGCGCGCGCAGCCCGGGGTCGGCGCGCACCCTGCGTGTCGCCTCCAGCCCATCCATCCCGGGCATCTGGATGTCCATCAGCACAATATCCGGCGGCTCTATCTGGATCTGCTCCAGGGCCTCGATCCCATTGCGGGCGATGACGACCGCGTAGCCGTGGCTCTGCAGGTAGTCTTCGATGACCAGGCTGTTCGTCTCATTATCGTCGGCCAGCAGCACGCGCAGCTGCCGCGTCTCGCGCGCCAGATCGTCTGCTCGCGGCCGGGTCGCCAGGGTAGGCGGGGGCGCGGTGTCAGCGGCCGATTTCATACAATGGCAGCACGGCTCTTTTCTCCATAATATTTGACGTTACAAAAAGAGAAGATGCATTTAGAGAAATCGACAACAAACAAGCACTACTAAGTTCACTCATCAACTCAACTCC
>JAAXUL010000165.1 GCA_013336035.1 Chloroflexales bacterium | reverse complement strand
GGGTGACCAGCACGATCACGATGATGACAAGGACCGCGAACTCCTGGTACTGAAACAGATTCAGCGCGTTGACGATCTCGAAGCCGAGGCCGCCGCCGCCGACGGCCCCGACGATGAACGAGGCCCGGATGTTGTGCTCCCAGTAGAGCAGGCCGTAGCTGACCAGGTTCGGCTGGGCCTGCGGGAAGACCGCGAAGGCGATCTGCTGGAGGCGTGACGCGCCGACTGCCTCCATCGCCTCGACCGGCTTCGGGTTGATCGCCTCGATCGACTCGGCGAAGACCTTGGCGATGCTGCCGACCGACCCCGCGACCAGGGCGAGCGTCCCGGCGAATGGGCCGAGGCCCACCGCCGAGACGAAGATCAGCCCGTAGACCAGCTCGGGGATCGAGCGCAGGATATTCAGCACGATACGCACGCTCTGGTAGAGCAGCGGGTGGGCGAGGTTGCGCGCGGCCAGCAGCGAGAGCGGGAGCGCCAGGATGACCGCGATGATCGTGCTGCTGATCGCCAGCTGAATGGTCACCAGCGAGGGCTCGATGACCCGGTCGTAGCTCGTGAAATAGGCCCAGTCGGGCGGCCACATCCGCGTGAGCAGGCGCCACATGTTTGGCGCGCTCGTGATGAGCTCGACCAGGCTGACCTCGGTCCCGTGGAAGGACCAGGCGACGATCGCCAGCAGGCCGAGCATAGAGAGCGCCAGGCGCAGGCGGACGCGGGGCCTGCCGCTGGCGAGCGCGTGCGCACGGATGCGATCCGGCAGCTCGACCGAATCAGTTTGCGACGTCGCCAAGCGAGCCTCCCAGCGCCAGCGCGCTCTGCGGCGTCATGTGCTCAGCGCCGACCAGCGTGCGCGGGTCGCGGCGGTAGACGCGCCGCAGCACGTCGCGGGTCAGCTCGGCCGGCGGGCCGTCGAAGGCGACCAGCCCCTCGGCAATGCCGATGATCCGGTCGGAGTACTCCTGCGCCAGGGCGACATCGTGAATGTTCACCAGCACCGGGAGCCCGGTGTCGGTCGCGGCGGCGCGCAGGAAGCGCATCACCTCGTGGGCCAGCTCGGGGTCGAGGCTGGCCACCGGCTCGTCGGCGAGGATGAGCCAGGGTTGCTGGGCCAGGGCCCGCGCGATGGCGACGCGCTGCTTCTCGCCGCCCGAGAGCCGGTCGGCGCGCTGGCCGGCCTTGTGCAGCAGCTGCACCCGGTCGAGGCAAGACAGCGCGATCATGCGGTCGGCCTGTGGAAAGACCCCCAGCACCGACTGGAGGCCCGGCATCTGCCCGAGGCGCCCGGCGAGAACATTGCGGAACGCCGTCGAGCGATCGACCAGGTTGTACTCCTGGTAGACGAAGCCGATCCGGCGGCGCAGCTCGCGCCGCTCCTGGGGGGAGGCGGCGGTGACCTCAATGTCGTTGATCCGGATGGTGCCGCTGGTCGCGGTCAGAATGCCGTTGAGGCAGCGCAGCAAGGTGGACTTGCCGGCCCCGCTGCGCCCGATGATCGACACCAGCGTGCCCGGCGCGATGCTGAAGGAAAGATCTTTGAGCGCCTCGTGCCCGTTCGGGAAGACCTTGCGGAGATTGTGGACCTGGATGGTACTCACGGCACTCCTGACGCTAGGCATCGCTGGTACGCGCACGTGGCGTTTGCGGCCATATTGAAGAGAGGGCAATGCCCGCCCAGTGTACGACTCCGAAGCTAAAGCACGGTTAACCCGGCGTAAAGCGCAGGTAAAGCGTTCACGATCCTTTCGTCATGCCGGGCCCGCCCCGACACGGCTTAACGTCGGCTTCACGGCCGCTTAACGCGCCCATCGGCCAGATACAACGATGCTTTGCTATGGTGGTTGCCGTGTGATTACGGTACAGCCCGCATTGCTGCTGCTGAAGCTTGCCGACAGCAGATCAGTGACGCGGAGGAGCTGCGAAATGGACACGCTCTATAGCAAAGCAGACCTGCACCTGCACACGACCCACAGCGATGGGACGGCGACCGTGCGTGCGCTGCTGGAGCATGTGGCTCGCACTGATCTGCGGGTCATCGCGGTCACGGACCACGATACGATCACGGGGGCTCTGGAGGCCCGCCGCCTTGCCGCCGGCTACGGGGTCGAGGTGATCATCGGTGAGGAGGTCTCGACGCAGGAGGGGCATCTGCTGGCGCTCTTTGTCGAGGAGCGGCTGCCACCCGGCCGTCCGCTGGACGAGACCGTGGCCGCCGCCCGCGCCCAGGGCGCCCTGGTGATTGCGCCCCACCCCTTTGGGATGCTGGTGCGCTCGGTCGGCCGGGTCGGGCTCAGCCGCCGCTTCAGCGACCCGGCCTGGTGCGCGCTGGTTGACGCGGTGGAGGTCTTCAACGCGGGGCTCTGGGCGCCGCGCAGCAACGCCCTGGCCGCCCGCTTCGCCGCCGCGCGCAGGCTGCGCGTCGTCGGGGGCAGCGACTCCCACCACCTGCCCACGGTAGGCATGGGCTACACGAGCTTCCCCGGGCGCACCGCCGCCGACCTGCGCCGCGCGATCCTGGCCGGGCAGACTGAGGCGGGCGGCGTCCACTGGGGCGCCGCGCGGGTGGCAGAGGTCGGCGCCCTCCAGGCCTATCGCAGTCTGGGCAGCCTGCTCACCTCGGCGACAACACAGGCGTAGCGCGGATCAGGCGCCCCACTCGGCGACGGAGGGCCCGGCCTCGAAGAAGATCGAGGGCAGGAGGTGCAGCCGCCGGTTGAGCCAGGGGAGCCCGAGGCTGAGGGCCGGGCGGCGCAGCGGCGCGGCGAGCGTGAGCCCGGCGGCGAGGGCGGCGAGGCCGCGCCGCCCCCGCCGGTGGCTGAGGAGCGCCAGCGCGAGTCCGGTCACACCCGCCGCCCCGGCCAGCCCCAGGCTCCGCCCGTGTCTGAGCGCGCTCACCGCGGCACAGGCGGCGCGAGCCTGGAGCCAGACCACCCACGGGTGGCGCTCCAGCGCATCCACAATCTGGGCCACCTCGTCAAGCTCGAGAGCGGGGAAGTCGGCGCGGGCTCCCCAGGCAGCACGGTGGCCCTCGATAGCGGCGCGAGCACTGCGGACGGCCGTCCGCAGCGCCACGGGGTCGGGTGAGACCCCGCGCCGTGCCTGAGCCAGGAGCGGGAGCAGCAGGCCTTTGATCGCCTGGGCCACGCCGAGAACGTCGGCGAAGTACCGGGCGCTCGTGACGACGAAGGCCGCATCGTCGCCGGCAGGGGCCAGGGCGGCCAGACGCTCGGCGTAGGCCGCGGCCCGCGCGGCTGCCGTGTCGCCCCCACGCAGCGTCTCCGCCACATCGCCCACCGCCTCAGCGAGATAGGCCCAGATCGGCAGGGCGGCCGTCGGCCGCATCCACCAGACCCACAGCAGCGGCGAGAGATGCACGCCGCCCACGCGACCTACCGCCTGCGGGAGCTGTCCCAGGTACCAGCCCTGCTCCAACAGCTCCGCTGACTCCCGATAGAGGTCGCCGGCGGCGTCAGCAAACGCCCCGGCGCCCAGACGCAGGCCCAGCCACCCGCGCACAAACCCCTCGGCATCCAGGGCTGGGTCCTGGGCGAGGGCCGCGGTGAGGGCGCTGCTCAGCTCGGTCCAGAGGCTCCAGCCAGTGTCGCCCAGGCTGGCCTGGCCGCCGCCCCAGCCGCCGGTGCTGTTCCAGACCCAGATCCCGGCGCACTGGGGGTCGGCGTCCGCACGTGCCAGCGCGGCGCCGTGCAGCCCCGCGACCGCGCTGGGGACGAGGCCAAACAGCTCGTACTCGCGGCGGTTCTGCAGCTCGACGATCTGGGACGGGCCGGGCAGGCCCAGGGTCGGGTTGGGCGGCAGCAGGCGGAAGAAGTCGGCGGGCCCGTGCTTCACCGAGACCAGCAGCGCGGGTGAGCTGAGGCCGCCGAAGGTCGCGGCGTAGCGCGCGGGCGAGCAGATCAGGTCGCCCAGCGCGCCGATGCCGACGCTCCAGGTGCGCACAACGAGGAGGCGGCCGTGGACCTCGCACATGGGCAGCAGGGTGCCGATGAGCCCGCGCAGCGCGGCGGGCGTGGTGTAGATCATGTGGCCGGCGTAGGCCTCGCCCTGGTCGTGCGCGCCGCCGGCCTCGCCGACGCGCACCACCAGCCCGCGCACCTGGGGCAGCGCGGTGAAGAGCTCGGCCAGCGCCCGCCGGTTGAGGGCCGCGAGGCGCAGGTTGTCCGCCGCCATTGGCCCGGCCGCGCGCCGCAGCTCGGGCGTGCTCCACTGCATATCGGTCGTGACGAAGACCTCCATGCCGAGAGCGACGGCCATGTCGAACAGCTCGCCGAAGGCGGCCCGGTAGGCCAGGGCCCGCAGCCGGGCGGGGCTGGCGGGCGCGTACACCGTCTCACCCGGGCTGTCGAAGGCCACCAGGTGGGCCAGGTTGTCGATCACGACCCCCGTGTAGCCCTGCGTCTGAAGGGCGCGCAGGTGGTCGTTCGCCCGCGCCAGGCCCCAGCGGAGCTGCTCGCGGTCTACGTACGGAGGGGACGGCAGGTCAATCTGGGCGTAGGGGAACGCGGACCAGTTGCGGAAGGGCTTGCACGGGTCGAAGAACGGCCCGCTGATGTCGGCGAGGCGACGCGTCAGCATAGCGGCAGAGACCAGGGCCAGGTACGGCCAAGAGAAAGGGCGCGTGAAGCGCCGGTTAAGCCCAGTATAGCACCTCGGCTTAATCAGCGCTTAACCGAATCATCCAGCCCGGTTCATCTGCGCGTGCTATATCGTCAGTTCCATCGCTGAGCGGGGTGAGGAGAAAGACAGGTATGCGTGCAACCGCTACGGCCACGCGCCAACTGGCGCGCGCCCTCCGGGTGGGCATTCTCGGCACCGGGCTCATTCGCGCCGGGGGGGCCGCCATCGGGCTGATGCTCCAGCTCTACGAGGCGAGCCTGGGCATCCCGCCCCAGCTTGTCGGCCTGATCGGAGTGGCCTTCTACCTCACCGAGCTGGGTGGCGCGCCCATCTTCGGTGCGCTCGTCGACCGGCGGGGCTGGCGACCGCTGATGCTGCTCGGCCCCCTGCTCGCAGCCGCCGCAGTGCTGCTCACCTGGCTCACCACCGCCCTCGCGCTGACCATTGCGTTGCCCATGCTCTTCATCAGCCGCCTGCTGGAGGGCCTGGCGGTGGCGAGCAATACGCCGGCCACGCTGAGCCTGCTCAGCGCTGCCTCGGGCGGCGCCCCCGCGCTGCGCGCCCGCACGACCGGCTTGTTCCAGATCGCCGTGATCGGGGGGACAGCGGCCGGGGGCGTATTTGGCGGCCTGCTCTACACCCAGCTCGGCGCCTATGGCTTTCTCGCCCTGGCCGGCTTCTACCTGCTCTGCTGGGCTGTCTTGCTCGGCGTGCCCGGGGCCTTGCCGGGACAGCCCCAGGCGCACGCCCACCCGAACCCGATCGCGGTGTTCCGCCAGCCGACGCTCTGGGCCTTCGCGCCGGCCTGGGTCGCGGTCAACGGGATCCTGGGCGTCTGGCTGAATAACTTCGCCAACCAGCTGACCCTCAACTGTGTCGCGCCGCCGACGGCGCAGATCGCCTCACTCTGTGCCGCGACCAGCGATCAGCTGCTGGTGGGCGACTACAGCGCCGCCACCGCCGGGTCGATCTTCACCGCCTTCGCCCTGGTGTTCAGCGTCGGCATGCTGCTCTGGACGCGCATCCTCCCCACGCTGCGCCCGAGCCTGGCCATGCTGCTGGCCGTCGGGGGCGGTCTGCTCACCTGCGCGCTCCTCACGCTGATCAACCGCCAGCCGGCCACGGCCGGACCCCCGACCCTGGCGCTGGCGGCGCTCGGCGGCGCCCTGCTCGTGCTCAGCGGCTTCACGCCCGCGGCCCTGGGCGTGCTGATGGAGCTGGCCGAGCGCAACGCGGCCGACCGAGGAAGCGTGATGGGGGCCTACTCGGTGCTCCTCGGCGTAGGCCAGTTCATCGGCGGGGCCCTCGGCGGCGTCTTTGCCGCGGCGGACGGTGTCGATGGGCTGATCGTGCTCACCCTCAGCTTCACCATCATCGCGGGGCTCTTCGTCCTGCTCTATCGCCGACTGGAGCCGCGCCCCCTGCTCGGCCAGCCGGCCTGAGCCGCAATACGTTAACGCAGAGCCGCAAAGGCGCAGAGCCGCAAAGCTGGACGTGCATGTTCGATCCTGGCTCAGCGCCTCTGCGGCTTCGCGTCTCTGCGGCTTTGCGTTAGCGGTTCGGCTTGTGCCCAGCGATCAGCTCGCGCGCGCCAGCCTGTGCGGCACCCGCTGCCGGCGCAGGGTCGTCTCGTAGTGGCCCAGCAGCTCGTCCATCACCCGGCCCCACGAGCGGCGCTCGGCCGCGGCGCGCCCCGCCGCGCCCATCGCCGCACCCTGCGCAGGGGCACGCACCAGCCGAAGCGTCTGCTCACGCAGCTCGGGCGCGCTGCCTGGGCGGAACAGGGCCCCAGTGGTGCCGTCGCGCACCAGGTCGATCGCCCCGCCGGCCCGCGCGGCAACCACCGGAAGGCCCGAGGCCATGGCCTCCTGGATCACCTGGCCGAAGGTCTCGGTGTCGGAGGGGAAGACGAACATGTCGGCGCTGGCGTAGGCCGCGGCGAGCGCGTCGCCGCGCAGGTAGCCGGTGAAGTGGGCCGGCAGCCCGCGCAGGCGCTGCTCGAGGGCCGGGCGGGCCGGGCCGTCGCCCACCAGCACCAGCCGAGTGTTCGGGAGCGTGGGCAGCGTGTCCGCCAGCAGGTCGATCCGCTTCTCGGGGGCCAGGCGCCCGACATAGAGCAGCACGCGCTCCCCCGGCTGCGCGCCGACCGAGGCGCGCCAGGCCTCGCTGGAGTGCCGTGGGTGAAAGCGCTCGGTGTCCACCCCGCGCCCCCACAGGCGCAGGCGGCGGAACCCGTGGCTGCGCAGGTCCGCGATGGTCGCCAGGGAGGGGCAGAGGGTGAGGGCGCAGCTGTTGTGGACCCAGCGCAGGTAGCGGTAGGCCAGGTCGCGCAGGAAGCCCAGGCCGTAGTGGGCCGTGTAGGCGGGGAAATCGGTGTGGTAGGCGCCGACCAGGGGCACGCCCAGCCGGCGGGCGGCGTGGCGCCCGGCCACGCCGAGGGCCATCGTGCCGGCCAGGTGGACCAGGTCGGGCCGGAAGCGCCGCAGCTGCGCGGTGAGGCCGAGCTGGGGCGGGGTGAGGCGCAGCTCGGGGTAGGCCGGCAGCGGGACGCCGCGCAGCGGGATCACTTCGGCCCCGGCGTAGCTCCCAACGCTCCCGTCAGGGGCGACCAGCAGGGCCTCGTGGCCGTGGTCGCGCAGGTGCTCGAGCAGCCGGCACAGCGTGGTGACCACGCCGTTCACATTGGGGAGAAAGGTCTCGGTGATCAGCGCGACCCGCATCCTGCCCTCCTTCGGTAGTGGCTTTGGGGGCAGTATGCGCCGCGTGGATTGCGGCCACACGAACCAGGGGTTAACAGACGACTAACCGCCGGTAAAGAAATGGCGATGGGGAGACCATGCCTCCCGTCAGGTAGGCAAAGACCCTGACCTGAGTGGAAAGGTATCGTGTCGGCACCGCATCACCGCTGAGAGGAGCGCCACTAGACCGAGGCCCCGGCGCCGACGCGTGCGGCGACGGTCTCTTTGACAAGCGCGTACGCATCGACATAGGTGGCGATCTTAATCGTGTAGGGGAGCAGCGTGCGGTTGTAAAGTTCGAGGCAGCCGTAGATCGCCAGCCCGATCACCAGGGCGACGAGCACCAATTTCAAGAGGCGGTCGGAGAGCCGTAGGAAGGGCCGCAGGCTAAAGCGCTGCCGACGCCGTCTGGGCGCCGCCAGGGTCGGTGGAGATGCCATCGCCATTCCTCCGATGAGAATAGGGGCGTGGAGGAACCAAGTTCCCCCGTTCGGTCCTCCTGACAGCATGCGTGTGCGCGACGTCTCGCGCACCTATGATAGCGGTGCAGCGTTAATGCACGTTGAAGTGACCATTAACGGGGGGTGAACTCGCGGTTATTCATTCCAGCGCGGCTACAGCGGCCAGCGGGCGTGGCAGCTCCAGCCACCGTCGGCGTGGCGCTCGTAGAAGCGGAGCTCCCAGCTCACGGGCGCGGCGATATCGACCAGATCCCGCACGAGCGTGGCAAGGCTGGGATGTTGCTCGCGGGGAAACTCATAGGCCAGGCTGAGGTGGAGCCGGTCTTTGAGGCGGATGCGGTCGCGGCGGGTCGCCGAGGGCGCGCCGCCCGCAAAGTCGGCGGTCAGGCGCTGGAGCCAGGGGCTCTCGAGCAAAAGGCCGTGAAACGTCTCGCTCAGCAGCAGCCCGGTGATCTGGAGCACCGGGTTGGGCCGGCTCGCACGTGCTTGGCCCAGGGCGGCCTCGAGCGCCCCAAGGTAGGCCGGGACGCTGGCGGGCTCGTCGTGGAAGAAGCCGGTGAGCGTGCAGTGGGCCATGTACTGGTGCGCGGCGTTGGGGCCGCAGGCGGCGTGGCTCGCAGCGTAGTAGCCCTCGAGCTGCTGCGCCAGCTTGCCCAGCGGGCAGGCGTAGATAATGTACGTATGGGCAGCGGCGGAGTGAGCCTGTGGCATCGTCTTGAAGAGAAGACGCGGCACGGAAGGGCATCCGCTTCCGCGCCGCGTCGGTAGGCGCGGGCGCTCCTCAGGGGCGCGGGCCGTAGCTGGTCGTATCGATCACCAGCGGTGGGCTGAAGGCCGCGGCGACCTGCTCCCAGGGCACGAACTTGAAGTTGGTGCTCGCGTTCTCGAGCTCGCCGTCATCCTCGACCATGAAGGCCGGGTCGTTGAACCCATCATGCACGACCAGCAGGCCCTGCGGGAACCGGTCGCCCAGGGGCAGGCTCATGACCATGGCGCCGTCGCTCTCCTGGACGCCATCTACCTCGCCGCTACGACCGACCTGGAAGCTGCCGAGATAGGTATTGTCGCCCTCGCGGGTGAAGGCCGCGAAGGTGCTGGCGCCCTGGCTCGAGGCGAGCAGGTAGCCCTTGCCGCCCGCGGCATAGTAGATCGTCAGCCCTTCGGCGTCAGCCTCCAGGTAGTCGCTCTTCGGGGCCACCGCGTGGATCAGGCGCGGCATCTCGCTGCTGTCGGGCGCCGCCTCGACCTTCCAGATGCCCACGTTCTCCTGGGCGATGTAGAGGAAGCCCAGCTCGGCGTCCGCCACCATGCCCTCGGTCTGCGCATCCGCGAGCTCGCCGCCCTCGGGGATCGGCAGGCTGAACGCGCGAACCTGGCGCCAGCTCACGGTGCCCGCGTCGGTCGCGACCAGCTCGAACTGGGCGAGGTCGCCCGTGGCGCGCCGGTTCACGAAGGCGTACTGCTTGCCCGAGGCGGGGTCGCGCCAGAGGGCGATGCCATAGGCTGTGGTCGTCTCGTCCGAGCTCTGTCCGGGAGGAGTGAAGAGAAGCGCGCTGTCCGGGTCGCTGACATCGACCAGCTGGCGGGCCTCAGGGTCGACTCGGAAGATGGCCAGCCTATCCTTGAAGCGATCCGTCGCGACGAAGAGGTCCACCGCCTCGCCGCCAAGCTCGAAGCCATAGGCGAGGTCGATGTTGTTGTAGCGCACGCCCTCGGGCTGGATCGACTGGAGTACCTTGCCGCTCAGGTCGTACACCTCGAGTCCGCCCTCTTTCAGCGTCACGGCCACCAGGCTGAGGCTCGGGTCGGTCGGGTGGACCCAGATCGCCGGGTCGTCGGCGTCGCCAAAGCGGGCGCCCTCCGGAGCTTCGTCCGAGTCGATGATCGGCTGGGTCTCGAGGGCCGGCAGGACCACGGGCACGCCGGCGACTGGCTCGGGCTCAGGGGCCGGCTCAAAAGTGGGTGCGGTGGTGGGAGCTTCTGTGGGCGCGGTGGTGGGGGCTTCTTCTGTGGGTGCAACCGTGGCTGCGGCGAGCGCGGCGGAAGGCTGGGCGGAGGTCAGGGCTGTGGGTGCCTGGGTGGCCGGGGCGGCGCCGCATCCGGCCAGCAGGGTGGCGAGAGCCAGAACGATGATGATCGTGGTCCGTCGTGGCGTGAACATGCTCCCCTCCGTAAACTATAGCAGCGACAGGGATAGCTTACGGAGCGCGTATTAAGCCCGCGTGAACCGTGCTTTAAGATCTCGCGGTGCGGCCCCAGATCAGTGGAAAGCGGTTGGGATCACAGGTAGTGCGGCAGCATCTGCTGCCACGCGGCGGCGCAGTGGGCCTCGCCTGACCAGATATGCAGCCCGTGCCAGATCCCCTTCTCCCACAGCAGCTGGCTGAACCAGCGGTTATTGGCGAGAAAGACATCTTCCGCGCCGACCGCCAGGGTGATCTCCATCTGCCGCAGCGTCTCCAGCAGCGGCGGGTCGCTCAGCTGCGGCACGAAGTGGCATGGGGTGTGGAAATAGATCGTCTCGTCGTAGTGTCCGTCGAAGAGGTTGCGGTAGGTGCTGACGGGCACTGTCAGATCGTAGCGCCCGCTGAGGGCTACGACCTTGCAGAAGCGCCGGGGGTGGCGGAAGGCGAGATTGACCGCGTGGTAGGCGCCCAGGCTACAGCCGTGCGCGATCAGCGAGGGGCTCGAGTTAAGCCGCTCGGAGAGCGGCACCACCTCCTCGAGGATGTAGCCCTCGTACTGCAGATGGCGGCCGATCCGCTCCCACGGCGGCCGCGAGAAGGCGTACAGGCTCTCGCGGTCGATGCTGTCCACACAGTAGAGCTGCAGGTGGCCGGCCTCCAGCGCGTGGCGGAGCGCCGCGACCAGCCCCCAGTTCTCGTAGTCATAGAAGTGCCCGCCGCGGGTCGGGAAGACCAGGACCCGCGCCCCGGCGTGGCCGAAGACCAGCAGCTCCATCTCCCGCTGGAGGCGCGGGCTCCACCACCGGTGATATGCGCGGTCCATCGTGGTCTCCCCCATGTGCCCAGCCGCTGAGCGTATGGTAGGGGGCGCACGTTATCTCCCGGTTAAGGCTGACGATGAGCTTGGTAAGGGCTCGATTAAGCTACGGCTCGAAGAGCGGCAGCCGGTAGGTGCGGATGATCTGGGTCCAGAGGCGGTAGCCGGCCTCACTCAGGTGGAGGCCGTCCTCGGCGAAGAGCGTCGGGCACGGCTGGCCGTCGCGGCGCAGCATCGGGTGGAAGACATCGATGAACATGCCGCGCGGGCGGGCGGCAAGCGATCGGCGGGCGGCCTCGTTCACCGCCTCGATCGCCGGGCGCAGGGCCTGGCGCGCCGGGCTGGGCTTGATCGAGACGAAGGCCACCGGGATCGGCCCCAGCTGGGCATCGATCCTGGCCATCAGGGCGTGGAATGACGCGATGACCATCGGCGCGGACTGGCCGTCGCCGAGGTCGTTATCGCCCGCGTAGACCACCAGGCTGCCGGGCCGGCACGGCGGCACGAGGCGCGCGAAGAAGTGGACGCAGGCGGCCAGCGTCGAGCCGCCGAAGGCGCGGTTCACAACAGGCCAGGGGGCCAGATCCTCGGCCAGGGTCTCCCAGAGGCGGAACGACGAGCTGCCGTAAAACACGGCCGCGCCCAGCGGGGGAGGCGCCAGCCGGTGGGCCTGCTCGAGCAGGCGACCTTCGTCTTCGTACCAGTCCATCGCAGG
>JAAXUL010001592.1 GCA_013336035.1 Chloroflexales bacterium | reverse complement strand
GTTCCTGGCCCAGGCAGGCCACCGCCCCCGGCACCGGGGCAAGGAACGAGGCTGACCAGTCTTGCTCGGGGGAGGGGCCCCGAAAGACGGTCGGCCCCTTGCGCCGGGGCTGTGGGGTGTGGCAGGCTGAACAGGACAGAACCCAGACGCCCGCGGGGAAGACACGGAGGCGCAGCCACACCGATGACCTCGCCCCGTCCGAACGAGCCCCCCGCCTGCCACGCCAGCCAGAGCGTCCTGCCCCTCGCCGGGAACCGCAGCTCAGCCGTGACGAGCCGGGCGGCAGCGTCGCCGACGGGGGAGGCGACACCTACCGCGCAGGGGCGCGGGTGGCCAGAGACCGCTCGATGCGGGCTCTAGGCACGGGCGGCCGCAACCGCGTGCGGCCGCCAAATCCCCAAGTGCTATCGTGGGGAGCGACACGCGCTGGTAGGGTACGCCGACGCAAAGCGCTTTCGTTCGAGGTACCCGAGGTGAAGCGGCTGAACCTCCAGGCGTCCGAACATTTGTCCTGTATTCACCGCCGTCCGTGCTATACTGAGCCACACCGATCCCCGTGCATCTCATTAGCCCGCACCCCCTGCCCCGTGCCACGGCGGATCTGATCGCTGGAAAGCGGTGCTGATGACCCACCCCAATCAGAACCTGATCGACCAGTTCTTTGCCGCCTATGCCGCGCGCGATCTGGAGCACCTCCGCACGATCCTGGCTGAGGACGCCACCTGGACCTTCCCCGGCCACCATCCACTCAGCGGCACCCACGTCGGTATGGCCGCCATCGTCGCCTTCTTTGACGCGATGGGCGCCGCCCTGGGGCCAGCCCAGCCGACCATCGAACGGCTCGTGACTGGCATCGGGGAGCAGCACGTGGTCGAGTGCCAGCAGATCCGTACCAGTCGGCCAGGCGCCCCAAATCTCGATCAGTCGCTGGCGGTGCTCTGGACGTTCGCCGCCGGCAAGATTGTGGCGGGGCAGCATCTGGTGGCCGACCAGGACGCCCTCGACGCGTTTTTCGCCGAGTTGGCTTGATCAGAGCTGTGCCGTACGACAGCCTGGGAACCGAGTAGGTGAGGCTCCAAGCGGAATGCGATGCTCCTGGACCAGAAGGTGGCGATGGCGCTTCGCGCCGACGCGTAGCGTCATCAGCTACGGCTCATGTCCCGTCGTCGTGCGGCGGCTGTTTGAGCGGCGAGCACTTCCGGCAGATCAAGTCTGGTGAAACGCTCTTGGCATTGATACGCGCCAGAATAATTGGTCTCATAGTAGGAGGAAGGAAATGATGATGAGCCAGAATGCGGTGAAGCGTCTGTATCTGATGCAGGTTGGGTCCATGCCGGAATACCAGATTCCGATTGTGTGCTATCTGGTGCAAACCGGTGACGGCAAGAATATTCTGATTGACAGTGGTTTACCAGAGATTATACCTGAAGGAGAATCGGACTTCGAGAATGGGCAGGACGTTATCGAGCAGTTGGCGAGTATTGGCGTACAACCGGACGATATCGATACCGTCATTTCGACGCATTATGATATCGACCACGCCGGAAGACACGCGGTATTCACCAAGGCGAACTATGTTGTTCAGCGCGTGCATCATGTGGATGCGGCGAGCAACCCACGTTTTGCTGCCA
>JAAXUL010000805.1 GCA_013336035.1 Chloroflexales bacterium | reverse complement strand
ACGATGATCAGCCCCGCGGCGCCGACGGCGTCGGCGGTGCGGATGATCGTGCCCAGGTTGCCCGGGTCGGCGGGCTCGACCAGGGCCACCCAGCCGGGGGGCGGGCCGAGGGCCTGGGCCGCCAGGTCGGCCCAGCGCTGGCGCGCGACGGCCGCCAGGCCCTGGGGGCCATCCTTCTGCGAGAGGGCGGCGAAGACCTCTGCCGACACCTCGAGCACGGGCACGCCGGCGCGGGCCTGATCGGCCACAAGATCGCGGGCGAAGGCGCTGCCGAGCAGATCGGGGGCGACCACCAGCTGATCGAGGGCGGCGCCGCACTGCGCGGCCTCGGCCACCAGGCGTATGCCCTCGAGGAAGCAGAGCCCCGTCTCGTCGCGGGCTTTGCGCTGGCGCAGGGCGCGGATGCGCTTGATCGTGGGGTTGGCGCCGCTGGTGATCATCGCCCGAGGATCGCCTCGGCGCACTTCTCGCCTGAGATCATAGCGGCGTTGATGCTGCTGGCCTCGGTGAACTCGGCGGCGAAGAAGAGGCCCGGGCGGCCGGTGATGTTGTCGGGCAGGCCGGGGTGGAGGCCCGGCGGCTGGGCGAACTGGCCGTAGGGGATACGGTAGAGCCGCAGCGGCCGGTAAGAGCTCAGCGCGCGCTGGGCGGCCCCATCGCCGACAAACATGCGCCGCAGGTCGGCCATCGCCCGGGCGAACAGCTCGTCATCATCGAGCGGCGGCACGCCCAGCACCGTCGCGCTGAGCAGGTGGGCGCCCGGGGGCGCGTAGCCCAGGGCCACATTGCTGATCTGCACGGCGTTGTTCACAAAGGCGTCAGGCTCGGCGTTGAGCAGCAGCTTCTTGCCCCGGTAGAGCGCCTCGGCCCCGGCGAAGTACAGGCTCACCGTGCCCACAGAGGCCTCGGGGGTGGGCAGGCCGCTGAGGCGGGCGGCCTCGGGGGCGGGCGTGGCCACGACCACGGCGTCGCCGTCGAAGCGGCTGCCGTCGCCCAGGCGCGCCCCGGTGACCCGCGGGCCATCGGCGACCAGGGCCTCGACCCGCGTGTCCAGGCGCACAGAGCCGGCCTCGCGCAGCTCGGCGGCCAGCTGCTGGGCGATATCGCCCATCCCGCGCGAGGGCACGGCCGTGTCGCCCTCGCTGAGCATCTTGAAGTCAAACATAAGGCACTTGGCGCTGGTGCCCAGCGATCGGTCGAGGAAGATCCCCCCGTAGAAGGGCCGGAAGAAGCGGTCGATGGCCCCGTCGCCGAAGCCCCTCGCGCGCAGATAGGCCTCGGCGGATGTGTCGTTTCCCGCCAGAACATCGTCAATAGTACGTGAGCGCAGCTCGGCGGCAAGCGTCAGGGTGAGCAGCTTCTCGAGCGGGTTGAGCGCAGAGCTGAGGGCCGCGCCGAGGATGGCGAGCGGGTCACGGTCGCGCAGCGGGTCGGTGAGCACAGCGCGGCGCCCACCGGCGCAGATGATCGCCCCGGGGTCGAAGGCGCACAGGTCGAGGTCGTGGAAGTTGAGCTGGCGCCGGGCCGCCGGGTAGGCCGCGAAGAGCACCTGGAAGCCGCGGTCGAGCGTAAAGCCCGCGAGACGGTCCGACCGGACGCGCCCGCCTACATCATCGCTGGCCTCAAGCACAGTGACGCGCAAACCGGCGCGGAGCAGGGCGCGGGCACAGGTTAGGCCGGCGACGCCCGCGCCAACGATAAGGACGTGCATATACACCGCTAGAGATCTTGACAGAACAGACATCTTTCAAAATAGTCAATAAAGAGTATAGCACAGGCAGGGGCCGCAAACTGACGCGCTAATACTAGCGCCCGTAGTGAAAGTGACAGGGTCTTGTTTTCCGCGCACATTTCGCCTACAATGGTCGGACCACAAGCAATAGTACGAAAACTCGCAGTGGACACCGCGCAACGCAGCCCGCGACGACGCCCACACCCCGCGGCAGTCAAGTGCGCCCCAGGATTCGTCGAAACCCACACGGGGGTGTTATGTTACACCGCGCCTACAGCCGCGCCACATCGACCATGGCGCGCGTCGTCCGACTGACCCTTCTGCTAACCCTTCTCGCCACCGCGATCCCCGCCGCCATACCGGCCCAAGCCGAGGGAAGCCGCGACCTGCAGGCAGACCGGATCTCCCTGGGCGCGCCCAACGTCGGCTACAGGCCCTTCATCGAGTGGAACGATGGCAGCTTCTCGGCGGGCATCCCCCGCCAGACCACGATCAAGGCCTACGCCGAGCCGGGCGAGACGATCTACATCGGCTCGAGCTCGATGGGCTACGGCCTACAGGGCGATGTGATCATCCGCGCGCCGAATGACCCCCCCGGCACCTGGCCGCCGCCGGCCAACGCCAAGCGCTGCACCCTCCGCGCGCCCGCCGGCCCGAACCAGGCCCTCTACGGGCGCATCGTCAACCGCACCCAGGAGCTGGCCGGCCCGCTGCCCGAGACAGGCGGCTTCATCCCCTGCGTGGTCAGCGCCGCCGAGGCGACGGCCATCGGCACCGGCGGCATCTGGGAGTTCGACTTCATCAGCCCGAACCCCGCCGATATCGGCAAGAACCCGCAGCCGATCCGTATGGACCAGGAGTGGGCCATCGCGGGCCGCCCTAATGACTTCTCCTCCCACTGGACTAACGCCTGGGATGTGAGCGTGCGCGACACCGACACCACCAACGGCGGCCTGGGCGACGTCGAGGTGCGGGGCCGCGTGTTCGCCAACTACCTGGCCCTTAATATGGGCGGCAACGCCGGCATCGACGCTGCGCCCGCTGATGTCGGCCTCAACACCGACTTCTACATCCTCACGCGCGACGGCTACGGCTATGAGGTAGATATGAACGGGCTCGACCCGTTCGGCTTCATCTTCTTCGGCAACGCCGAGGGCATCTACAGCGAGGCCCAGCAGGGCCGCCCGATCTACCGGTCGATCCAGCTCATCGGCGATAACTCTACCCAGCAGCTGCCGCCCGGCTACAGGCTGCACAACCCGCGCCTGCCCGACAATCCGGCCACCGGCGACATCACCCATAAGATCTTCTTTGACCTGCTCGGCCCCGACCGAGCCATGCCCGCCGAGGCTCCGGCGCCCGGCGGCAATACCTGGCTCGACCCCGACCCCGTGCTCCCGCCCGTGCCAAGCAACCCCACCTTCGTCGGCCAGGAGGGCACCCCCGGCCAGGCCGGCACCAACCCTCTGGGCGGCTACTTCGAGTTCGACGCCCCCGCCGGGGTGACCTACAACGTCATTATCGACACTAACGGCAATGGCAGCTTCACCGACCCCACCGACCGCACCATCTACGGGCGCACCGACGGCACCCGCACCCGCGCCTTCTGGGACGGCCTCGACGGCGCCCAGCTGCCAGTGACCGCGGGGACCGTCCCCTTCAGCGCGGTCATCAAGCTGTTCGTCGGCGAGGTCCACTTCCCCTTTATCGACGCCGAGAACCACCCGAGCGGGCACAGGCTGCGGCGCGTGCGCGACGCCGGGCTGCGCGACAACCCGGAGGTAAACCGCGACCCGTGGCTCATCTACTACGACGACGCCTACACCTACCCCACCACTCGGCCCTACGACTACTCGCTCTGCTCCGCCACCGACAGCCCCCCCCCTCCGCCAAACATCGTGATCGACCCCCTGCGCTGCTACGGCGCCCATGGCGACCCCGACCGTAAGGCCACCGACGGCACCACGAGCCAGCCCGGCGCCCACAGCTGGACCGCGACCTTCGGCGACCGGCGCATGCTCGACACCTGGACCTACTACCCTTCGGACCCGATCCGCATCAACGATCACCGCGAGTGCGCCGCCGCGCGGCGAGGCTTGTAAAGCGGTCAGCGAGTTTTTACCCAGAATTTGGCTCCAAAACGGTCCCAGGCAGCAGTGCGCGGAGCCGGTCACCGGATCTTCGTCGATCCCTACTGCCGGAGCAAAAAAACGTGAAACAAAGTCATACTCTCGGCCCTGACTGGTGACCATGATGCCGCGGCTGGTCAGTCAGCAGGATGTCGGTCGCGTCTCCAACATCGCCTGGGGCATGGGATATATGGGCGGCATGATCGTTCTGATCTTTGTCGTTCTCTTCCTGAACTTCATCCTCGGCTTCGTCATGAATAACATGTCTATCGTCCTCATCCTTATCCCCGTCTT
>JAAXUL010000804.1 GCA_013336035.1 Chloroflexales bacterium | reverse complement strand
CCCATCGGCGCCGGCATCGACGAGCCCGCGTGGGCCGAGCTTGCGGGCTGGCTCGAGGCCTGGGCGGGCCCGGCGCCCGCCGAGCCCGCGGCCCCCGACGATCAGATCAAGCGGGCGCGCCTTCTGGCCGAGGTAGGCCTGCAGAGCGAGGCCACCGCCGAGTGGGCCGAGAGCCTGCGCCTGTCGGAGGGCCAGCCGTGGGCCACCCTGTCAGTGGCGCGGGCCGCCCACGATGCCGGGGCGCCCTACACGGCCCTGCTGGCCGCCAGGGCGCTGGCCGCCGAGGCGCCGCCCACGGCGGGGCAGCCCATCGCGCTGCGCCGGCTGCTCTTTCCCACGCCCTACCCTGAGCTGGTGCGGCGTGAGGCCGCCGAGCGGGATCTCGACCCGCGCCTGCTCTACGCCCTCTTCAGGCAAGAGAGCCTGTTCAACCCGGGGGCGACCTCGTGGGTGGGCGCGCGGGGCCTCGGCCAGGTGATGCCCGAGACAGGCCAGGGCATCGCCCAGAACCTTGGGGTCGAGGATTATTCGCCCGACGACCTCTACAGGCCGGCGGTGAGCATCCGCTTCGGGGCCTTCTACCTGGGGCGCCGCGCCGAGGATATGGGGGGTAGCATCCACGGGGCGCTGGCCGCCTACAATGGCGGGCTGGGCAACGCGCAGCGCTGGGCCGGCGGCAGCACCGTCGCCGACGCCGACCTCTTTACCGAGAGCATCGACTACGGCGAGACACGGGGCTATGTGCGCGCCGTGTACGGGTTCTGGGGGGTCTACCAGGGGCTGTACGCGCCGTAGGGGCCCTACGGCGCCGAGGTGCGCGGCAGCACCACCGTGAAGGTGCTGCCCCTGCCGGGCGTGCTGCGCACGGTGATCTGCCCGCCGTGGGCCTCGACGATGTGGCGGGCGATGGCCAGGCCGAGGCCCGAGCCAGGCTGGATAAAGGCCTGGGGCGTCTCGACGCGGTAGAAGGGCAGGAAGATCTTCTGCAGGTGCTCCTTCTCGATGCCCTGGCCCGTGTCCTCGATCCGCAGGATCAGGCGCGAGGGCTCGTCGTGGACGGTTAGGCGCACCCGCCCGCCCCGCGCCGTAAACTTCAGCGCGTTGTCGAGCAGTGAGCGGGCCAGCTGCTCGAAGGCCTCGCCGTCGGCCAGCATCGGCAGCGCGTCGCCGGCCTGAATATCGAAGGCCAGGCCCTGGGCCCTGGCCCGCTCCTGCATTGCCGCCATCAGGGGCCGCAGGGCCTCAGTGGGGCGCAGGGCCCGCAGGTTCAAGGCCCGCCCGCGCAGCTCCTGGAAGTAGAGCAGGTTATTGAGCTGCTGGGCCAGGGTCTCGCTGCTGCGGCGCATCACCACCACGGCGTCGCGCTGCGGCTCGCTCAGCTCGCCGAGCATCCCCCGGTCAAACAGCTCGAGGTAGCCCATCAGGGCGGTCAGCGGTGTGCGCAGCTCGTGCGAGAGGCTCGAGAGAAACTGGCCCTTGAGCCGGTCGAGCTCCTGCAGCTCGGCGTTGGCGGCGCTCAGCTCGCGCACGCGCAGCTCAAGCCGCTCGACCAGCCTCTGGCTATAGGCGCGCAGCAGGTCGACCTCGACGGCGGGGGCGGCCACCTTGTCGCGCCGGCCGTCGATGAACTCGGCCACCAGCTGGGGCAGCTGCCGGGCGTCGATCGGCTTGACAATATAGCCGTCGCAGCCCGCCACCAGCGCCCGCTCGCGGGCCCCCGGGCTGCTGTCGGCGGTCAGGGCGACGATCGGCACATCGCGCAGGTGGGGCATAGAGCGCAGGCGCGTAGTCGTCTCGTAGCCATCAAGGCCGGGGATGCCGAGATCGACCAGCACAATCGTCGGCAGCGTCTCGCGGGCCAGCGCCACACCCTCGGGGCCATCCTCGGCGATCAGCACAAGGTAGCCCCGCGCGCCCATAATCCGCTGCACGAGGCGTTGGTTATCAGGGTTGTCTTCGACGTAGAGGATCTTCTGCTGCGCCTCGCTCATGGTGCGGATCTCCGGCCCAGTAATCAGGATGTCGAGATGCTCCCGTCGATGATCCTTGGCAGGCCAGAGGGCGTCAGCCCATCCTCGTGCTGCTCGGGCGCGCCGGTGGCCACCGGCAGCGTAAAGCTAAAGGTGCTACCCTGGCCGGGCGCGCTCTGTAGCCAGATGCGCCCCCGCTGGGCCTCGATGAGCCGGCGGGTGATCGAGAGGCCCAGGCCGGTGCCGTTGATCCGCGAGCGCCGCCCGTGGATCTGCACGAACTCCTGGAAGACCTCGCCGTGACGGTCGGGCGGGATGCCGATGCCGGTGTCGGACACCCGCACGCGCACATAGCGCTCGATCGACCCCGCCTCGCCCGCCTCGTCGATGCAGCTGGCAATGACCGTGATCGACCCCCGCTCGGTAAATTTAACGGCGTTGGAGAGCAGGTTCAGCAATACCTGGCGCACCCTGTCGGCGTCGGCCGCGACGGCGGGCAGCTCAGGCGCGATCTCGGCGGCCAGCGTGACCGCCCGCGTCCGGATGATGCCCTGGACGGTGTCCACCACGTCACCGATCAGCTGTCGCAGGTCGACATCGGTGATCTCGAGGCGCAGGTGGCCGGCCTCGATCCTGGCCAGGTCGAGCAGCTCGTTGATCAGGTGCAGCAGGAAGCGGCCGTTGCGATTGATGCTCTGCATGTCCTCGCGCTGCGCCGGCGAGAGTGGCCCATCCAGGTCGTCGAGCAGCACGGTGCTGAAGCCGATAATCGCGTTCAGGGGCGTGCGCAGCTCGTGCGAGAGGCTGGCGAGGAAGTCGCTCTTGCGCTGATCGGCTATCTGGGCGCGCTCGAGGGCGGCCCGTAGCTCCTCGGTGCGGCGAGCCACCTGGCGCTCGAGGTCGCTGTAGAGCTGCACGTTCTGGATAGTCAGGCCGACCATGCCTGCGAACATCAGCAGGCGGCTGGCGTCTTGGGCCAGGATGGGGCGCTGGCTGCTGTGGCAGTCGGCCGAGAGCAGGCCGATCGGCCGGCCTTCGCGCCCGAAGATCGGCACCTGCACATAGGAGTGGCTTGCCGAGGCAGCCTGCTTGCGTGGCTCGACGCCGGGGTGGGTCCACGGATTGTCGACGATGATCGCCTTGCCGCTGCGGATCACATCGGCCTCGATCGTGGCGCCGCGCAGATCCAGGGGGCTGCTGTTGGCCACCTCGATAAAGTGGCGGGCCTCGTCGGCGGGGCCAAACGAGGCCGAGGCCACCTGCAGGTGCTGGCCCTCGACCAGGTAGACTACCGCCCGGTCGAAGTCGAAGCGCTCGCAGATGGCGTGGGGGATGGTCTCGAGCAGCTGGGGGAGCTGGAGG
This sequence comes from Chloroflexales bacterium, assembly GCA_013336035.1. Taxonomy (GTDB): domain Bacteria; phylum Chloroflexota; class Chloroflexia; order Chloroflexales; family Chloroflexaceae; genus CAIWXH01. The sequence continues at coordinate 829 of JAAXUL010000804.1, read as the reverse complement.
ATGCCCTTCAGCTCGTTGGAGATCGTGTTCAGGGTGGCGAGCTGGCGGGCGTTGTCCTCGAGCTCGTTGAGCTTGCCCTGGAGGGCGTCGGCCATGCTGTTGAAGGCGTCGACGAGCTGGCCGATCTCGTCGCCGCCGGCGGCGGGCAGGCGGCTGCCCAGGTCGCCGCTGGCCACGGCCTGGACGCCCTGGCGCACGGCGATGATCCGCCGCGAGAACGAGAGCGAGAGGATGAGGCCGAGGATGCTGATCGCTATACCCAGGCCGACAAGCAGCAGCAGCAGCTGAGCCCGGAGCTCGTCCTGCCGCTCGCTGATACGCTCGCCGGTGGCCTGGGCCGGCTTCGTGATCTGACTTGTAGGGATGATGAGGGCCACGCTCCAGCCCGCCGTAGTGATGGGCGCGTAGGCGATGTACGAGGGCTGATTCTCAAAGTCGATCTGGTCGACGCCGCTCTCGCGGTTGGTCATCTTCTCGACGATGCGGCGCAGCGCGGGGCTGGGCGACTCGAGCAAGTTCTCGCTGCTGAAGGGCCGGTTCCAGCTCTGGCCGTGGGCCTCGAGGTTGGGGCGGACGATCACGTTGCCGGCCTCGCTGACCATCAGGGCGATGCCCTGCTCGCCGATATTGACGCTCAGAAGGTCGTGCTGGATGGTGTGCAGCAGCAGGTCGAAGGCCACGACGCCGATGAAGTGCCCTCCCTCGTCGTAGAGGGGCGTGGCGCAGGTGGTGGTCAGGTCTCCGGTGTTGGCGTCGACATAGGTGTCGGTCCAGACGGTCGCGCGGCTATCGCGGGCCTTCACGTACCAGGGGCGGGTGCGCGGGTCAA
>JAAXUL010000803.1 GCA_013336035.1 Chloroflexales bacterium | reverse complement strand
GGCAGCCTGACCGACGGCGCCCCCGCTGTCAAGGGGCCGCTGCGCGGCTGAGACCCTTGACAGCGGGGCCACCGCCGGCTGGGCCTCAGATGTGGCTGGCGTGGGTTCAGCAACGGTGACGGGGCGCGGCAGATTGATGCCGACCTCCTTGGGGAGCTGGACAACCTGGGGCTGGCCGCGCGGAAAGCGCTCGGGATGGGCCGCATAGGCGGCATTCATCGTCTCCTGGCGCTTGGCCAGCACTTCGGGCGCCTGCCCGCTATGCACCACCGCGGGCGGCAACAACGCGATCCCGCTGTGCTTGTGCTCGTGGTTGTACCAGTCGGCAAACCAGCGCATCCACGCCCGGGCGGCCTGCAAGCTGGCAAAGCGCTCGGGATAGCTCGGCCCATACTTCATCGTCTTGAGTCGGGTAGGCGGCTGGCGAGGTGCCATGTCTGGCCCTTTTCCATCCGCCCCCCGCCAAACGGAGCGGGCACCTTTCAGCGCACTCCGCTTTCCAGTCGCTCATTCCAGGGCCGGTGGGCGTGTCGGTCGTCCCGCGTGGATCGCGTCGTGGCAGATGCGGCACACGACCAGGGTTTTTCGTCGCATGGCCGCCATGCGCTTCACCCATTCGGGCTTCTCACGGCGGCCACGGCGCATCAGATCCGACAGCTTGCGGATGTGGTGAACCTCAACCTGCTCGTGCGACCCGCACAGCTCGCACGTGTCGGCCAGCAGGCGTTTGAGGATTTCGGTCCGTCGGTTCTTATGCACAAAGGGCATGTCGTTGAGGATTGCCAGCGGTTGACGGATGAGCGAAATGCCGCCAAAGCGTGCAATGAGGGGTGGTTTGTGCGCTCGGGGCACGCACACTTCCAGACAACGAAGGGTCTTTCCCTCGGGTGTGCGTGTGGTCGTCTGGTACTTCGCGCGCATCTTGCCTGCGGTGGTGTGGTGTTTGGCGGCCAGGGTTTTGAGCAGCGAGCGCTTCATCACCCAGTGTACCTCCGACAGATCGGCAACGTTGTGGGCCAACAGGTAGTATTGCACGAGCCCGCGATATTCCTGCTGGTAGCGCGCGACGATGGAGTAGTCCGTTTCTGCCAGCAGGTCGGTGCGGTGCGTCGGTTTCCCGGCGCGCATGTAGGCGGCGCACTTCTGCTGCACCACGTCATAGGGCACCCGCAGACCAATCTTGCCGTTGACCCGGCGCTTGTGGTTGGCCTGCTGGTTGAGCACCCCGTAGCCGAGAAAGCGTGCCGGCGTGCTGGTCGCGTGGGTGATGAGCGTCTTCTCCTCGGACAAGGTAAGCTGGAGTTGGTCGTGGAGCCAGTCCTGGATGGTCCGCTTGAGCTGTTCGGCCTCGGCTCGGGTGCCGTTGTACCCTAACAACCAGTCGTCCGCATACCTGATATAGCGTAGTCGTCGGTAGCCGGGGTCGTGCGGGTCGCCCTTGGGAATAGTTCGCGCTTCCTGGTGGAGCGCGCGGATGCCGGGGAGGCCGGCTGCTTTGTGGGCGCGGATGTACCGCATCACCCGTTGGTACGCTGGGTTCGGACGCCTGGTAGTGCCCCGCGTGTGGGCGGGGATGAGGACCGTCTCGACATACTGGTCAAACCGTGCCAGGTAGATATTCGAGAGCAAGGGACTGAGAATGGCGCCCTGGGGCACGCCACTGAGCGTGGGCTGGAGTGACCTTGCCTCCAAATAGCCTGCCTGGAGCAGGTGGCGAATGAGCCGGAGGAAGCGTTGGTCGTGGATGCGTTCCGCGAGGGTCTGCAAGAGCAGGTCATGCGAGATGGTGTCGAAGTAGGAGGCGAGATCGCCCTCGATGAACCAGCGTGTTCCGGTCCAGACCACCTGGATCTCCCGCAGCGCCGTGTGACAGCCGCGTCCCGGCCGAAATCCATGGCTACGGTCGCTGAAGCTGGGTTCGTAGTAGGCCTCCAGGATCTGGCGCATGACCTCCTGGAGCAGCTTGTCTTTCCAGGCGGCGACGCCGAGCGGGCGGGTTTTGCCGTTGGCTTCCGGGATGTGTACCCGCCGCACGGGCGTCCAGCGATGGCGCTCGTGCCGGACCTCGTCGATGAGCCGGTCGATTTTCGCCAGGGACATAGCGTCCACGGTTTCGGGCGTAGCGCCGCGGGTCAGCGCGCCCTTGTTGGGATAGAGGCGCGCGTAGGCGCGCAGATAGAGGTCGCGGTTGAACAATAGACGATAGACCCGTTCGAGTGGCAATCCTCGTTTGCCACGGGCTTGGATGACGGACAGGACCGTTTCGGCATCTCGCATCGCGCGGACCTCCCGGTGTGTCCATCCGAGCAACCTGACACCCTTCGCCTGGTACACGGCTTTCCCGTGCGCGGACTACTACGGTGTCTCCGTACCCGTTCGCCTCGCGGCGGGACGGGCATCCCGCGTTCCGTCAGCGGTAGACGTATCGAGCATCCCGTAGGCACGCTGTTCGTCCCTTTGTTCACCCCCGTCGGGTGCTCCCTCATCAGCCGAAGGGTACGGTGCGCCGCAATTCTTCGCACGGTAGCTGATGACGCTCGTGTCCAAGCGTGTTTCGAGCGGGAGCCGAATACTCCTGGTCAGGACTAGCGTTCAAGCAATCCAGCCTTTGCCATAGGACGCGGGTCTAGCGGCACTTCAGCTCGCCACGCTTCTGAGCCTGCGCCGCGTTCCCACCATGCTACGGTCAGCTCCGCCTTTCAGCTCGGCCTGAGGTGGGTGACCCTGGAACCTCCCTTCGCGTTCCAGCTCCCTGCGGGAGCGATCTACCGCCGCGTGACGCGGCGCACACTGGCTTTCGGAGTAGGGGTTATCGTCCGAGATGCTCGGGCGGCTGTGGGACTGAGCCACGCCCAGGTCGCAAAGCAGCTCAGCCAGGGTCTTGGACGTCATTGCGGCTCCACGGTCTGCGTGCAGGGTGAGTTGCCTGGGCTGTACGCCCTCGCGAGTGTAGCTCTCCGCAATCAAGGCTTCAGCCAACTCCGCGTCCTCCCGCGTCTCAATGCGCCAGCCGACGATCTTGCGTGAGAAGATATCGAGTACGACATACAGGTTGTACCAGAGCCCCGGCTGCGGGCCGCGCAGCTTGGTGATGTCCCAGGACCAGACCTGGCAGGGGCCAGTCGCCAGCAACTCGGGCGCCTGATAGTGCGGCCGCCGGCGTTGCGCCCGTCGCTCGCGTGTGGCAGCATCCTGTTTGAGGATGCGATACATGGTGCGCCAGGAGCCGTGATAGTGGCCCTCGTCCAGGAGTGTGGCGTAGATCGTGCGCGGGGCCTGGTCGACAAAGCGCTCACTGTTGAGGAGGTCGCGGAGCTTCTGCTCCTCCTCAGGGCTCAGGGCCCGATGGGAGCGCGGCCGTGGGCGTGGGGCCGGGGCGGGGCGTGGTGGCTGCTGGGCCTCGTAGAAGCTGGAGCGCGGCACGCCCAGGGCCTCGCAGGCCGCCACCACACCCACGACGGGCGCAAGCTCCCGCGCGACCTCGAGCATTAGCCGTCTTCGTCCGGCAGGCTCGCAGGCGTCATCCCAAGCAGCGTCGCCACTTTTCTGAGAAACGCCCAGCCGCGGGCAGTCGCTTACCTGGCACGTAGCCTGGCAGCGCACGCCAGGCGGCGTCACGCCGCTCCTTGAATTTCGTCAGGGGCGACGAGTGTGAACCCCAGTTTGGCGGCTCGCTTCCGCAAGGCTATGACATCGCGCTCCTGCTGCTTGCGGGCAAACTCTTCCGCGCCCATGTCCTCATATTGCACCCGATATTTCAACAAGTGATACACCGTGCGTGCAATCTTGTGCGCGGTGGCGACCTGAGCAAAGAGCGGCCCTGCTTGCGCACGTTTGCGCCGGTAATATGCGCCAAACGCGCTCGAACTCCGTGCCACAGAGGTCGCAGCTTGTCGAAAGGCCTGGCCGGCACGGTTCCGGCTGGGGAGCGTGCGTGAGCGGAGCACCTTGCCGCCGGAAATGTCATTGCGCGGCGCCAACCCTAACCACGCCGTGAACTGTTTCTCGGTCGCCCACTTGCTCATATCGGTGCCAATTTCCGACAGAATAAGTTGGGCTAAGTCCCACGGGTTGCGCAACGAGCTTTAGGGCGCGGGCGTGGAGGGCAGCACAAGAGCGGCGGCCAGGGCTGGTGCAATCCCATACACCATCACCCGATAGC
>JAAXUL010000802.1 GCA_013336035.1 Chloroflexales bacterium | reverse complement strand
CGCGGGCCGCGGCCGCGCTCAGCCCGTAGAGCCGGGCGAAGAAAGTCAGGTTCTGAAGCGCGCTCAGGCCCTCGTAGAGGCCGGGCGTCTCGGTGAGGATGCCGACAGCGCGCCGGATCTGGGCGTTGGCGGCGCCGAGGGTGTGGCCGGCCACGCAGGCCGCGCCGGCGCTGGGGGCGATCAGGGCGCAGAGCATGCGCACCGTGGTGGTCTTGCCCGCGCCGTTGGGGCCGAGGAAGCCAAAGACAGCCCCGCTGGGGATGCTCAGGGTGAGATTGTCGACGGCGGTGTAGTCGCCGAAGCGGCGGGTGAGGCCGTGGGTCTCGATGGCGTTCATGGGCGCTATGATGCCACGCGAGGGGCGCCCGGACAAGCGCCCGGGGACAGAGCCGGCCTCGACCTTTGGGCGGGGGGCGACAGAGGGCCAGCGGCGTAGCGGTATAATGGGGGGCACCTGACCCGCTGCCACCCCCAGGAGGTTCCATGTCGAACATCGATCTCGCGAGCCTGGTTCGCAATGTCCCCGACTTTCCGCTGCCTGGCATCCAGTTCAAGGATATCACCACGCTGATCGGCAACGGCCCCGCCTTCAGTCAGGTGATGAGCGCGATGGTCGAGCACTATCGCGGGATGCAGCTCGACGCGGTCGTGGGCGTCGAGTCGCGGGGCTTCATCTTCAGCGCGCCCCTGGCGCTCGCGCTGGGGGTCGGCCTGGTGCCCGTGCGCAAGCCCGGCAAGCTGCCCGCCGACACCTACCAGATCGAGTACGATCTGGAGTATGGCACCAACAAGCTCGAGATCCACCGCGACGCCTTCACGCCCGGCGCGCGCGTGGTCGTGATCGACGACCTGCTGGCCACCGGCGGCACCATCAGCGCCGCCAGCAAGCTGATCGAGCAGGCCGGCGCCGTCGTGGTCGAGCTGGCCTTCGTGATCGAGCTGACCTTCCTCGGCGGCCGCGAGAAGCTCGCCCCCTACCCCATCTATTCTCTGCTTAAGTATTAAGACAAGCTTCGTAACCGAGATACGATCATCCCGATCCCGCAACGGGTGGATGTGGAGGGCTTCGCCCTCCACCTCCCTCGGGCTGTATAGTGCGGCGATATGAGCCTGACCGAGCCCTAGAGAATGAGCTTTTACGTTGACGTAGATGAGCACTGGCGCTATGATTGCGCAATCGTCGCGCTCTGCTATGGTTCTTCTTTATGACGACACGAGACTGGATCGCTCTCGGGATCTCGTTCGCTTATGCGTCGGGCCTGCTCGTTCTCGCCGAGGTGATCCGTCACTGGCGCGGCTACCCACAGGACTTCACCCGCAAGATCGTCCACGTCGGCGCGGGGATGTGGGTCTTCGGGGTCCTTGGCCTCTTTGAGACATGGTATATCGGCGTCATCCCCTTTGCCTCGTTTATCGTCATCAACTACTTCCTCTGGCGCTACAAGGTCCTGGATGCGATGGACGCCCCCGACAGCACGCCAGGGACAGTCTACTTCGCCCTGTCGATCACCATCCTCTTTCTGCTCCTCTGGCGCAAAGGCCTGCCCGGCGACCTGGGCTATGTCGCCGCCGCGGGCACGATGGCCATGACCTGGGGCGACTCGATGGCGGCAATCCTGGGCAAGCGCTTCGGGCGCCACCGCTACACCGTGATGGGCGGCACCCGCACCTGGGAGGGCTCGGCCGCGATGCTGGTGGCCAGCACTCTGGCTATGTTCCTCACCATAACCATCGTGCCCGGCTCGTCCATGGGCCCGACCGCCCAGCCCCTTAGCGTGGGGGTCGCCCTCGCGGCGGCCCTGGCAGGCGCCACGATCGCGACCATCGCCGAGGGCGTCTCGCCCCATGGCGCCGACAACCTCAGCGTGCCCCTGCTGGCGGGGGGGGCTGTGTTCATCGTCGTAACGGCCCTGGCGTAAGATGGGTGCGGGCTTCCTGGCCTCTATGGCAAGCCCACGGGCGCACAGGCCGGACCCCGGTGAGCCGGGCCCCGCCCCACCGAGTGGTGCGCACACGGGCCACGGGGCCGCTACACGCGCACCTGCCAGCGGTCGCCGGGACGGTTCGGCGGCCAGGGAGGAACGATTTGGATAGCCTCCGCATCCCTATCCTGAAAATCGGCGACATCCTGATCGCCTCCATCCAGGTGGCACTGCACGACGCCTCGGCCGTGCAGTTTAAAGATGACCTGCTCCAGAAGATCCACGACACCCGCGCCAAGGGTGTGATCATCGACCTGACCGCCCTCGATGTGGTCGATAGCTTTATTGGACGCCTGATCGCCGACATCGCCGCGATGGCCGGGCTAATGGGCACCAGGGTGGTGCTCACGGGCCTTCAGCCCGCAGTGGCCATCACGCTCGTCGAGCTAGGTCTCGAGCTGCCACGCGTGCTTACCGCCCTGAACCTCGAGAAGGGGCTGAGTATGATGCAGCGCCTGACTGAGGAGAGCGGCGATGGCCCAATCTAAGACTGCGGTGATCCGCAGCGACCTCGACATCGTCATCGCACGCACCATGGCCCGCGACTCAGCCAAGGCCCTCGGCTTCGGCGCGATCGACCAGGCCCGCATCGCCACCGCCGTGAGCGAGCTCGCGCGCAATATCTTTCTCTACGCCGGCACCGGCAACGTCACGGTGAAGGAGGTCGAGAGGAATAACCGCAAGGGCATCGAGATCATCTGCGAGGACCAGGGCCCCGGCATCGCCAATATTGACCTGGTGATGCAAGACGGCTACAGCACCTCGCGCGGCATGGGCATGGGCCTCCCCGGTGCCAAGCGCCTCATGGACGAGTTCAGCATCCGCTCCCAGGAGGGCATCGGCACGACCGTCATCTGCCGCAAGTGGCGGACCTAGCCCCCCAGCCCCGCCCCCTCTCCCCCCGTGGGAGAGGGGGCTTTTGTTTTTGGGTAGGCTATAATCTCTCTGCCAGCTATGAGGAGGAAGAAAAGCATGTTCAGCCTGAGCGATCACCCGCACCGGCGCTATAACCCACTGACGGACGAATGGGTGGTGGTGTCGCCGCACCGGACAAAGCGCCCCTGGCAGGGCCAGATCGAGGCGCCCCCCCTCGACACGCGCCCGGCCTACGACCCCCAGTGCTACCTCTGCCCCGGCAACGCGCGGGCCGGCGGCGCGATCACCCCCGACTACAGCGGGACGTTCGTCTTCGACAATGACTACGCCGCCCTGCTGCCCGACGCGCCGACAAGCGAGGTGGCCGTGGGCGACCCGCCCCTGCTGCGCGCCGTGGCCGAGCGGGGGATCTGCCGGGTAGTCTGCTACTCGCCGCGCCACGACCTGAGCATGGGCCAGCTCACGCCGCCCGAGCTGCGGGCCGTGGTGGACACCTGGGCCGCCCAGACCGCCGAGCTGGGCGCGATCGAGTGGGTGCGCCACGTGCTGATCTTCGAGAACCGCGGCGCTATGATGGGCGCCTCGAACCCCCACCCCCACGGCCAGCTCTGGGCTACCAGCTTCCTGCCCGGCCAGATGGTCCGCGAGAGCCAGACGCAGCTGGCCTACCACGCCGCCAACAGGCGCGCCATGCTGGGCGACTACCTGCGGCTCGAGCTAGCGCGCGGCGAGCGCCTGGTCTGCGCCAACGAGCACTTCGTCGCCCTGGTGCCGTTCTGGGCCGTGTGGCCGTTCGAGACGATGGTGCTGCCCCGGCGCTCCGCCACCGCGCTGCCCGAGCTCGACGGCGACGAGCGCGACGGCCTGGCCGACATCCTCAAGCAGCTCACCACCCGCTACGACGCCCTGTTCGAGGCGAGCTTCCCCTACTCGATGGGCGTCCACCAGGCGCCGACCGACGGGCAGGCCCACCCCGAGTGGCTGCTCCACCTGCACTTCCTGCCGCCCCTGCTGCGCTCGGCCACCGTGCGCAAGTTCATGGTCGGCTTCGAGCTGCTCGGCGAGCCCCAGCGCGACATCACCCCCGAGCAGGCCGCGGCAAGGCTGAGGGAGCTAAGCTGACCCTCCGGCGCGGGCGGCTCAGGGCGTGCACGGCGCCGCCCCGAGCGCGGGGATGGTCGGCGGGATGGCCAGGCCCCGCTCGGCGGCCCAGGCCGGATCGACGGCCAGCTGCTCGAGGCCAACCGGGCCCACCGACAGGCTGAGCTGGCGCCCGTCGGGGCTGCGCGCGGCTGGGCTGGCCAGG
>JAAXUL010000801.1 GCA_013336035.1 Chloroflexales bacterium | reverse complement strand
CGACGATCAGCGCGCGCAGCTCCTCGGGCGCTCCACGAGGTGCTGGCGGGCCCGATGCCCGACGTAGCCTTCCCCGTCCCGTGGGCCCGTGAGGCCGCGACCAGCTTTCTCTGCCCGCCCGAGGAGCTGCGCGCGCTGATCGTCGCCGCCGGGTTCGTCGAGCTGGCCTGGCACGAGGAGAGCGAGGCGGCGGCGCGCTGGTTCCAGCAGCGGCTGAGCAGGACCGCCGCCCAGGCTGTGCCATCCCCGCTCGGCCTCCAGCTGCTGCTCGGGCCCGAGGCGCCGGCCATGCTCCGCAATCTCTTGCGCAACCTCGAGGAGCGGCGCGTCAGGGTGGTCCAGGCGGTCTTCGCGCGCTGCTGAGGCCCGCTCGTCTCACCGGAGCGGCGCATGCCTGGCGTGAGCGGCGCTCGACTACGCCATCGCGGCCATGTGCCGGCAGCTCTCGGCGCAGCGGCGGCAGGCCTCCGCGCACTGCTGCATCATCGCGTCGTCGCTCATCTGGGCGCAGGAGTCGGCGCAGCGCGCGCACACCTCCGCGCAGACCCCACAGGTCCGGCTGTGGAGCTCGGAGCCGCGGAGCATGAAGTCGGCGCTGGTGGCGCAGATCTGGGCGCAGTCCAGCAAGGTGCGGATGTGGCGCACCTCGGCGTGGCGCCCGCCCTGCTGCAGGCAGTACGTGACCGTGGACAGGCAGACGCTGTGGCAATTCAGACATTCGTTGATGCACTGCTGCATCTCGCCGCTCATCCCCGTCGGCATCGGCTGGCGCATCGTCATACGGCCTCCTTACATCGTGCCCAGTCAGTGCGAACCACCTCAGGGGAGTCCGCGTCACCAGGCTGTTTGCTGCGCGTTGCTGCAACTTGAGGGCCAGGTTGGTCAGGGTGCATCGTCGGGATCATGGCGGCATCGTCCTCACGCGGTACGCTTGTCGCACGATGGCGCTGAACTGCCCACGCGTCGTGGCACGCAATGTGTAATGACACCCGCGCACAATTGGATTCAGCCTGAGCCAATGGAATAGACCTGGCGTTGATGCACATCTCTGACCCGCTGCAGCCCCTCCCTCAGCCGGCATCCGCGCCGTGTCCTGGGGTTGCTGCCGTGCCAAAGATGGTAGGACAGGAGCGGTCTGTCGTCCCCGAGCCTCCGAGCGACGACCCCCTGCTGGCGCCGCTCGCCCTGCTCCACACCCTGCTCGCGCAGCTGGCGGCGACCAATGAGGCTCCCGTAAGCGCCGAGCTGGTGATTGCAATGTGCGCGCGGGCTGTGCAGGCGAGCGGTGGCGCGGTCGGACGCTGCACCGATGATGGCCAGGCGGTCGAGATTATCGCCTCCAGCGGGTATGCCCCGGGGGCCCTCGATCGCTGGGCCCGCCTGCCCCTGGCTGCCCCGCTGCCTTTGTCCGACGTGGTGCGCACCAGGACCGCGCTATTTCTGAGCTCGCCCGACGAGCTGCTCAGCCGCTACCCCCAGCTCACGACGGCCGACTTGCAGCATCGGGCGTGGGCGCTCGCGCCGCTGACGGTGGGCGAGCGGGTGGTCGGCGGGCTCATGGCCAGCTTCGAAGCGCCGCGCCCCTTCACCCCGGCCGATCAGCTGCTCCTCACGACCGTCGCCCAGATCTGCGCCCAGGCCCTCGAGCGCGCCCGCCTGACCGAGATTGAGCGCGAGGCGCGCGAGATCACCACCGCGACGATCCACCAGATCGCGCGCGGGCCCACGCGCGTACCCAGCAGCTCCAGCAGGTGACCGCGGCCCTCTCCGAGGCGCGTACCCCAGCCGAGGTCGCGACCGTCATTGTGCACGAGGGGCTGGCAGCCACGCGGATGGACGGCGGGGTGGTGTATACCCTGAGCGCTGACGGGCACGTCCTGGTGGCGCTGGCAGATGCCGGCTACCCGGCAGCGCCGCAGCCGCGGCATCAGCAGCGTGTCGTGACTCAGTCCAACCCCATCGCCGAGGCCGTGCGCGCCCGGGACGTCATCGCCGTAAGCACGGCCGCCGAGTTGATCGCCCGCTGGCCGCACCTCGCCGCAGCCCAGGCTCAGTCTGGAGATCAGGCGACCCTCGCGGTCCCCCTCCTGGCCGACGGACAGGTCCTGGGGGTGATGTATCTCGCCGCGCACACGCCGCGCACCTGGTCCCGTGATGACCTGGCCCTCGCGCGTACCCTCGGGCACCTGTGCGGCCAGGCCCTCCAGCGGGCCAACTTGTACGCCGCCGAGCAGGCCTCGCGCCAGGCGGCCGAGCGGGCCGTCGCGCGCACCGCCCTTCTGCAGACGGTGACAGCCTCCCTGTCCACCGCCCTGACCCCAACCGACGTGGCGCAGGTGATCGTCGCCCAGGGCGCGGCGGCCCTCGGGGCCTATGCCGGCATCCTGGTCCGCTGCCACGACCAGCTACCGCTCCTCGAGCTGGTCGCCAGCCAGGGCTACACGATCAGCGCCTGGGGCGACGGCACAACCCTGCCGCTCGATGCGCCGCTGCCGCTCGCCGAGGCCGTGCGCACGGGGCGCGCGATCTGGCTGCACGACCCCGCGGAGTATGCCGCCCACTACCCGCACCTGGCTGGGCTGCCCCAGCGCAGCACTGCCGTTGCGGCCCTCCCCCTGCGCGCCGCCGGCCAGCTGGTCGGCGCCATCGGCTTCAGCTTCGCTACCCCGCAGCCCTTCACCGCCGAGGACCGGGCCTTCGCCGCGACCCTGGCCGAGCACGGCGCCCAGGCGTTGGAGCGGGCGCGGCTGTATGCCCGCGAGCAGCAGGCGCGGGCCGAAGCCGAGGCAGCGGTGCGTGCGCGCGACCAGTTCCTCTCGATCGCCGCCCATGAGCTGAGGACCCCACTTACGCCACTGCTCGGCCAGGCCCAGCTGCTGGAGCGCCGCGCGCAGCAGGTGGGGCAGCTCAGCGAGCGCGACCGCCGGGCGCTGCGGGTGATGGCGAGCCAGGCCCTGCGGCTCGACCAGCTGGTGCGCAGCATGCTCGACCTGACCCGGCTCCAGACCGGGCGGCTGACCCTTCAGCGGGCGCCCCTTGACCTGCGCGATCTGGCGCGCCCGCCTGGCCGACGAGCTCCAGCCCACCCTGGAGGGGCACCAGCTCGTGCTGGACCTCCCTGAGGCGCCGGTCACGGTGGAGGGCGACGCGCTGCGCCTGGAGCAGGTGCTGCTTAACCTGCTCCAGAATGCGGTCAAGTACAGCCCCGCGGGTGGGCAGGTGCGCCTGCGGGTGGCCCTGGAGCGCGACCAGGCGGTGCTCGCAGTGCAGGACGGAGGTATCGGGATCCCGGCGGAGGCCCTGCCGCGCCTGTTCGAGCCGTTCTTCCGGGCGGTCAACGCCGAGCAGCACGTGCTCCCGGGGCTCGGCGTGGGGCTTGCGGTCGTCAAGGAGGTGGTCACCCTGCACGGCGGCACGGTCACGGCCACCAGTGACGAAGGGCAGGGCAGCACCTTCACGGTCACACTGCACCACGCGATGGCGCCGCCGCTCGAGGTGGGCAAAGAACCTGACGCCCCCGCGCCATCTGGGTAACGGAGGCGCGAGAGCCCCTACGGTGCTACGGCGCCCTCCACTGCTGCACGGTGTCGGGCCTGCGCGAAAGATCGGCAGCGCGCGGGTGATGGCGCTTCGCGCCGACGCGTAGCGTCATGATCGCCTCGGTCGCGGTCAGCGAAAGGCGCAGGTAGCCGGGCAGCTCGCAGATCTGTCCGGGCAGCACGTACACCTTGTTGCGGACCAGCTGCTCGGCAAAGGCCACAGCGCGTGGCACGACCGCCAGATTGGCCGCCTCCTTGGTGCTGTCGGTATTGTTGGCGGCAGGGCTCAACCTCTGGCTGGGGGCCGCCCCGCCGGCCCAGGTCAACTGGCTGGAGCCGCTGATGGTCGCGCCGTTCCTGATCCTCCTCGGTGGGATGCTCGAGGAGCCAGGCTGGACGGGCTTTGCCCTGCCGCGGCTGCTCGACCGCTGGCGCGGCATGCCCTTCGGCATCGTGATCGCCACCCTGGTCATGGCTGTGATCCGCAGCAGTTGGCACCTGCCGCTGATGCTCAACGGGCATGTGGCCTGGTCCGACATCCCGCTGATGTTCGCCGCACAGATCGTGATTGTCTGGATCTTCCACCGCACCGGCGGCAGCGTGCTGGCGATCATGCTGCTGCACTGGA
>JAAXUL010000164.1 GCA_013336035.1 Chloroflexales bacterium | reverse complement strand
ATGTACCTGACCCTGCTGGGCGTCACGCCGCCGCAGATCTTTGGCCTTGGCGTCGAGGATGTGATCGCCCGCGCGACCGGGTGAGCGGCCGGCTAGGGGTGACTGAGGTCGAGGTGGGTTCTGGCACGGGCTGGATCCCGAGGTAGCCCCGCACAACGATGCGTTGAAGCGGCCCCGACGAGGCGAGGGATGATCTACGAGGCGACCATCGAGGGCGTGCTGGTGCGCACGGGCGACATCATCTGCACGGCGAACGGGGTGGAGGCGGGCGTGCTGGGCCGGCTGTGGCAGGCCCTGGGCTCTATCGTTCCCGGCGAGATCGACCACGCCGTGCTCTACCTGGGCCCGGGCGGGCGCTGTGTCGAGGCGGGCGCCCGAGGCGTGATCGTCTTCGCGATGCCCGAGGGGCGCTGGGCCGCCGAGGAGGCCCTGGCCGAGCGCTGGATCCTCGACACCTTTGTGGGCGTGGCCGACCCGCTAGCCAGTCGCGGCCTGCCCCCTGAGGAGGAGCGGCGCGTCCGCGTGGAAGTCGCGCGCTACTGCGAGGCGCAGGCCGGCGCGGGCAAGCCCTACAATGTGAACTTCTTCGACCCCGAGACCGACGCCGCGTTCTACTGTAGCCAGCTGATCTACAAGGCCTATCTGGCCAGCGGCGTCGATCTGGCCCTGGGGCCAGGCGCCTCGCTCAACCACGGCGAGGCGACGATTGTGTTGCCCCAGCATCTCTGGCAGAACAGCGCGCGGCGGCGCGCCGGGGGCGACCAGGGCACGCCCCTTGGCGAGCTGCGCGGCTGAGCGTCGGGCGCATGCTCAGGCGTGCGCTGGTCGCCGAGCGGCTACGGCGCAGCGAGGCGCAGCTCGCTGCTGTCCACAACCGACTCGTAGGCGATGGACCCGGCAGATGTGGTTCGAGTACCTGAGGCCTGGCTCACTGCGTCGCCATACGCATCCTCCCCCGCGACGATGTGGGCGGTTGCCTGGTGTTGTACACTCGCAGAGCGGACGAGCCGACGTTACCCAGTGGAGCAGATGACAGCGCCGATGATCATCCCTGATGCGGCCCGAGCGATCGTCGAGGCCACCTTCGAGAGCGGCATGAAGCGCACGGCGTTCTACGAGCTCGACGGCGCGGGCGTCGGCCTCCGCTGCTGGAGCGAGGACGGCAGCCTGGCGATGGAGTACGGGATGCGCGGCGGGGTCAGGCACGGCCCCTTCCGCACCTACTGGGAGAACGGCCAGGCGAGCGAGGAGGCGACCTACGTCGACGGCAAGGAGCACGGGCTCACCAGGCAGTACGACGCCGAGGGCGCGCTGATCGGCAGCTACACGATGGACCACGGCACGAGGGTTGATCTCTGGTTCGACCGCGTGGGCGTGCTCTCGGAGGAGCGCCACTACCTCGACGGGGAGCGCCACGGCTACGAGCGCTGGTGGTGCGGCGACAACGCGACGGTCTGGCAGGAGGAGCACTACCGGCACGGCGAGGCCCACGGCATCTCCCGCCAGTGGAACGATAAGGGGCGGCTGCGCCGCGGCTTCCCCCGCTACTTTGTCGACGGCGAGCAGGTCACGAGGCGCCAGTACGAGCGAGCCTGCCGCGCTGATGTGACCCTTCCCTCCATCGTCCCCGAGGAGAACCTGCCGGGCCGCCAGCTCCCTGCTGCCCTCCGCGCCACGTCGGAGCTTGAGGGCGCCCCCGCTCAGCAGAAGGACGTGTAGCCATGTCAACACACTTCATCTGCCGGACCTGTGGAACCCAGTTCGCCGCGAGCGTCGAGCCGCCGGCTGCGTGTCCGATCTGCCAGGACGAGCGGCAGTATGTCGGGTACGCCGGCCAGCAGTGGACGACCCTGGACGAGCTGCGGCGCGAGCACACCAACCGGATCGAGGAGGTTGAGCCCGGGCTGACCGGGATCGGCACCGTGCCGGGGTTCGCCATTGGCCAGCGGGCCTTGCTGGTGCAGACCCCCGAAGGCAACGTGCTCTGGGACTGCATCACCCTGCTCGACGAGGCGACCGTCGCGGCCGTCCGCGCCCTGGGCGGCATCAGGACGATCGCGATCTCCCACCCGCACTACTACGCGACGATGGTCGAGTGGGCGCAGACCTTCGACGCCACAATCTACCTCCACGCGGACGACCGCGCCCAGGTGATGCGGCCCGACCCGGCGATCACCTTCTGGGAGGGCGAGACGCTGCCGCTCTTCGGCGGGCTGACGCTGATCCGCTGCGGCGGCCACTTCGCCGGCGGCCAGGTGCTGCACTGGCCCGACGGGGCGGCGGGGCGAGGTGCCATGCTCACCGGCGACATCATCATGGTCGCCCAGGACCGCCGCTACGTGAGCTTCATGTAGGGGTGATCGGCTTTTTTCCGGGAAAAGTTCCGCTAAGGAGAAAAGCCGATTTACATCGTCCAGAAGCGGTAAAGGCCACTTTAGTCAAAGGTCAGGCGTGGAATTATATGGCAATTCTTAGAGCTTTGTCGTAGAATACTCGACAGAGAATCAATGCTCTCGCCCCTTCCCTACCTGCTACCGGTTTTCGTCATCCTCATCCTGCTCCTCCCCGTTCTTGCGTAGGGGCCGGCGCTGCTGCAAGTCCCACGGGCTGGCCTGGCGAAACTGATAGCGCCCCAGCAGATTGATGTGGCCCCAGCCCATCGGTGACAAGTGGACCAGCAGTTCGTCTGGCACATCCTCACCTTCCGCGCGCATGGCCGCTACCGCATCCGCGAGGTAGGTCGTGTTCCACACCGCGATCGCCGCCATCAGGATCAGCAGGCAGCTCGCCCGGTGGGTCTGGTCGATCAGCGCTCGGTCGCGGAAGACCCCCCGCCGCCCGAACAAGAGCGCCCGTGCCAGTCCGTTCGCCGCCTCACCCCGATTCAGGCTCACCTGCACCTGCCGCTGCATCGTCTCGTCGCGCAGATAGGCCACGGTAAACCCCGTCCGCTCGATCTGCCCGATCCCGGTCAGCGCTCGGGCGACGCCAGCTTTGCGTGGGGTGGCCCCCAGCCGGCGCATCAGCGTCGTCGCCGAGGCCGCCCCGTGCTTGATCGACGCGGCGATGTGGCGGGCCTCGTCCCAGTGGTCGACGATGATGCTCCGGCGGATGCGACCGCCGATCAGCTGGGTGAGCGGGCCGTAGTCCTGCTTTGGCCCGAGGGTCACCAGGCTGCGGCTCAGCACGTCCTTGATGCGCGGGGTGAAGCGGAAGCCCAGCAAGGCGCAGAGCGCGAAGACGTGCTCGCTGACCCCGCCGGTGTCGGTGGCGTGGCGCTCGATCTCCAGATCGGTCTCGTGGTGACACAGGGCGTCGATGATGTAATAGGCCTCGCTATCGTTGATGCCCGTCACCTCGACATTGAAAGGCGGGCCCGCGTCGGCGGTGTGCATATAGAGGTTCAGCCCACGCGAATGATGCAGGTGCTCGGCGTTGTAGTCGGCATTGGCCGCCTGCACCCCCAGCTGGATGCGCAGCCCATCTGACGACGAGCGTGTCCCCGTGCTCCAGGAGCGGCTGAAGGGGTGGCGCAGCACCGTGTTGTCCAGCGTAATCAGCGCCGCGCGTAGCGTCTCCTCGCGCACAAACCAGTCCAGGGCCCACGACAGCTCCTGGTAGCTGAAGCTACTGGCGTTCTCCAGCTGGCGCAGCCCCAGGTTGAGCCCGTTGCCCATGATCGCCGCCAGCAGCGGCAGCGCCGCCGCCCCGTCGAGGGGTATGCCGGTCTGAAGGTGGGTGAAGTGATCGAGGAAGTCGGTGCCGCGCATGACTTCCAGCAGCAGGTCGGGCAGATCAACCCGCGGCACGCGGGCGTAGATCCGGCGGTTGAGCTTTACGGCGGCCGGCGGCACGGCCGGCTCCAACCGGCTGAGGTGGAGCTGCCCATGTTTGTCCAGGCTGAGGCCAGGGATCTGATCGAGGTCGCGCTGGAGGTTCTGGAGTGCTTCGTGGATGGCCTGCTCCTGGGCGTCGAGGTAGCCACGGGCATCACCGTCGAGCGCGAGGCCGGTTTCACCCGCCAGCTTCAGCGCCCGCCACTGCGCTCGCGGCAGCAGGTAGTGGCCAAAGGCGCGATAGCGGCGGCTGCTGGCGACGGCGACCATGCCCGAGCGCAGCTCGGCCCGGAGGGCCTCGCAGGCGGCGGCCTCGTAGTAGGCGGGCTGGATGGTGTTGCCCTGGAGGGTGTGGCGCCGCCAGCGGTCAGTGATGTGGCCGAGCGGAGCGATGAAGGTCTGCGCGCCGATGCGCTGGCTCACGGCGGTCACGCGCTGGCGGTGCAGGGCGAGCGCGGCGATGTGCGCAAAGGCCTTGAGGGCGGCCGTGCGCTGCTGGACGGGCTCCAGCGTAATGACGCGCGGCACCGCGAGCAGCGCTTTGCGCTGGTAGGCGAACGGCCCGGCCAGCAGATCGAGATACTCCCGTGGCAGGGCCCGTACTGGGCCCACCACCGCCGTGACCGTCGCCCGCAGGGTTTCCTCTGAGACCACGCCAAACACGGCCCGCACCGGGTCCTGGCCGCGCTCGGCTGCCTGGAGGAAGGCCGCGCCAGCCTGGGCGAGGACGCTGAGCTGCTCGTGAACCTGCTGGGAATGGGCGGCGAGGGCTTCGTGCTGACTGGCCTTGAGCTTGCGCACCAACTCCACAAACACCTGGTCGAACATCGCGAGGGTCGTGTCGACGCGCTCTTCATAGAGGTCGGTGAGGTGGGCCAGGAGGAGCGCATAGCGCGTCCGCGGGAGCAGCTCCCGCAGCGGGTAGGGCCGGTACTGGGCGGCCTCGCGGGCGAGCTGGCGCCAGCGCGAACGGTGGAGGCTCGGCGGCAGGGTCGGCAGCTCAAGCACGTGGAAGTGGGCGAGCCGCTGGAGCGACTCGAGCAGCTGGTTGCCCGAGGGGTCGCCCGACGGCTCGCGCAGCCAGGTGAGGGGGATACTCCCGCGGCGCTTGCCCGTCCGCTCGGAGGAGACGACCAACAGGGCATCGAGGCGCTCGCGCTGCGCGTCGCCCAAGCTGCGGACGAGCAGGCGCTCCACCGAACGGGTGGCCACGCGCTGGACGCTCCAGACCATCCGCTCGACCACGGTGATGCCGGGGGCGATGATGCGGCGGTCGCGGAGCTGCTGCAAGGCCGCCTCGACCAGGGGCAGGGCCTGGGCGTTGGCCTGGGCCTGGGGGAAGATGGCGCGCATCGCGGCGCGGGCATCCTGCCAGGTCAGGGTGCGGTAGCCGTAGTGGGCCTGGATGGCGTCGAGGTGTTCGTAGCAGGTGGTGCGGCGCTCGCCGTAGCTCACAAAGGCGGTGGGCGCAATGCCGAGCTGCTGGGCGATGGCGCGCAGGACGCGCACTGGCACAGCGGGCAGGGTCATCAGGGTGCGGCCGGGGTAGCGCAGCACGCAGAGCTGCACGGCAATCCCGAGCCGGTTGACGTTGCGGCGATGCTGGCGAATGAAGACGATGTCGTCGGGGCTGAGCGTGTAGAAGCGGGCGATGTCGCGGTCGGGCAGGTCATCGGGGATGCAGGTGAGCTGGGCACGCTGGGCCTCAGTCAGCACGCTGGGACTGTGGGACGCCATGGTCCTCTCGTGGTCAGCGCGGCGGCATTAGCCCGGCAAGGACGTGAGCTGCTCGCGGATCTGGGTGCGGGTGGGCAAGGTGTAGCGAGCGGTGGTGGCGATGGCGGGCGCACCGTCCTTGGTCTGGTGGCCGAGGTAGACGGCGATGGCCTCCAGGGTCCAGCCGGCGGCACGGGCGCGGTGGGCGAAGTCGTGGCGCAGGTCATGGAAGGTGACGTCCTGGATGAGGGGCCAGGAGGTGTGGGAAGCCTGGGTCTTGAGCTGGTGCCAGAGATGTTCAATGCCGCGGGCCGAGAGGTTGTCGGGCTGATTGCGTCGACGCAGGGCGGCGGCGCGCTGGCTGGTGAAGACAAAAGGGCTATCGGGCTCGCGGGCCTCGGCCTCGCTGGCGTTCAGGTTGAGGTAGGCGTAGAGTGCCTTGCGGGCCTCGTTGTGCAGGTCAATGGTGCGGGTCTTGCCGCCCTTGGCGCCGACGATGGTGATCGCGCCGGCGCGCTGGTTGAGCACGCAGTGATCGACGCGCAGGGTGGCGACCTCGCTGATGCGCAGCCCGGCCCAGTAGCCAAGGGCGAAGATGGCGGTGAGGCGGCGAGAGTCCTGGCGCTCGACCAGGGTCTTGAGGATGGAGCGCTGGTCCTTGGTCAGCTCGGTAGGGCTGAGGGTGGGGACGGTGGGGCGTTCGATGGCGTGGGCAGGGTTGCGGGCGAGCTGGCCGTCGTCGATGGCCCACTTGCAGAAGCGGGAGATGGCGGTCAGGGCGCGAGCACGGGTGCGGGGCTGGCGGCCCTCGGCAGCGAGGTGGTCGAAGTAGCCCTCCAGGGCCGTAACGGTGAGCAGGTTGGGGCGGAAGGGGCTGCCGTCGGGCTGGGTGGCGAGCCAGGCGACGAGGTCGCGCAGGGTGGCGAGGTAGGCGGCGACGGTCTTGGGGTCGCGGCGGCCGAGGGTGGCGACGAAGGCGCGCAGCGACTCGGGGTCGTCATCACGGAGGGTGTAGGCGGGCACGGCGGCCTCCTGCACAGGCGCGAGGGTTCTGCGACGAGTTTTGGGCGGGAACGTGCCCAGTATAGCACGAGCCGCTCTTTGCTCTCGTCGCGTCCCAATGCGCTTTCCGGGACAGGGCAAAATTGTGATACGCAGCGCGAGGTCTGAACTCGACTGAGAACGGAGATTCTGATACCACGCTTCCCAACTTGGGCTCGTTTTACCTTGGCGTAGGCAAGCACGTATCCAGTAAGGTTTGCCTTATTCTATTAAGATCCTAAAAGGCCCCCAAATTGTCGCCTATTGCATCTTTGACGCTACCTGCTATAATTAGGTTACGCTGCTGCTAACATATAAACAGCAAAGAAATATCAGAACCTTAGTTCTTTCATGGAGGGGCTTCTGTCATGAAGAGTGCCTGCTCACCCTCGACTCGCTTGCATAATAGACAGTATAATCGGTTTACTCTCCTCGTGTGTTTTGCCTTGATTAGCACTTGTGTGCTCTTTTCTTCTACACCACCTCAAGTCCAAGCAGCCTCACAAAAGATACCATCTGCTTTCATTGGTTCGTGGCAAGGAACAGGGAGTCAAGTTAATCCATCAAACACTTGGACAGTACTCACGACAATAACCGGGGGACAAGTAGGTGCGCTTATTGGAATTATTGCCTATCCCTCGCTCAGATGCGGTGGTGAGTTGCGACTACGGAAAATAAATCCAGACTCAATTGAAGTGTTGGAGCACATTACTTATGGTGGGTGTTTTGATAATGGCATCACAACGTACAAAGTGGCAAACGGCCAATTAATCTACACTCAGTATTACACCTATCGTCCTACAACTGCCACCGCCACTCAAGACAGAAACAATTCTATTGGTACAACAATTCCTGAACCATACTTAGGGATATGGAGAGGAGCCACAAACCAGGGTAGAAACTGGACCATTGATCTTGCACTAAATAATGCCAATAAGGACATTATTGCGGGTACTGTGGCCTACCCATCACTTAATTGCGGCGGGACGTTGGCTTTAGCAAGCGTTACTTCAGCATTAATTGTTTTTTCTGAACGTATTACGTATGGTAATTGCATTGATAATCTTATAGTTACACTGGAACTCTCAAGTACCGATACCTTGCAATATGTAGAGAGCGATTCAAGCGGTCATATTTTTGGTAGCGGTCCAATAACCAATATAGGTTCAGAAATAGATTTACCTACACTTGCAAATCAAGCCGCTGAACTTGCAAAGACGGTGGTTACTGCTCCTTACTTATGGGGTGGCAAGGGGTGGGATTATGTTGATAATACGTTTGTCGACTCACAAAAAATCTTCGCCGGATATAATTACTTGTCTAAACAGATGAGTCCCGGCGTAGACTGTTCAGGTCTTGTGTTTTGGTCGTATAATAAGGCGTTCGGAGGCTCAAAAGTGCTAGAGGGGAATCCCATCCAGTACTATGGAGCAGATGGACAATACAAGAATAATACCGTTGCAATTGCTGAGGCTGATATTATTCCAGGAGACTTGCTGTTTTTTGATTGGGATAGTGATGGTGTAATGGATCATGTAGCCATGTATGTTGGTGATGTGGGAGGAAATGATGTGGTCAATGCGAGAGACCAAAATAGTGGGATTATATGGTCAAAAAAGGACGATCTCAAACAGCTAAGCGGGTTTAGGGGATTCCGACGGATTAAAAGTCCAAAAGTGGGTATAGTCATTAGAACTCATTCTCCCGTGAGCTTAGCTGTAACAGACCCTAGTGGAAATATCATAAGTAATACCACCGTTATAACGACTGCCGAAGAACATCTCACAGAAATCCCAGGAATCCTATATTATGTCGTAGATGCGAACCTTGATGATGTAGTGCTCTCACCTATACTCCAGGTAGGTACATACAAAATTAAGGTTGAGCCTAAAAATGGTACAAAATCTACCGATACGTATAGCCTAGAAGTTATCAGTGCAGATAAGGTGGTTACTCTGGCGCAGAATGTTCCTATTATCAACATTCCACCTGAGGGTTACGTCATAAACTCTACAGGAACTACAATTGATGTGCCACTTAGGAAAGTGTTTGTTCCCATGATAAGAAGATGAAAGGAATATCCAAATCTGGCTTTGTTTCATAAGCCATTTTTGTCCCACTGAGGGGTGAAAACGCTCAGCTTTTCCAAATGAACTCCCCGCTTCGGGCTTTGTGGCCGCATACCGAAAACCCTCATACCCCGCTATCACTGATAAAAAACCGGAATATGGGGGGGCCGAGCGGCTAGAGGCAGGGGACGCGTGAGCCACTGGAGAGGCGCCCCAGCGCTTGCCCGCTCTGCTATCATAGGCGCAGATCTGTCAGCAGATCGGCTCACGCGATGCCCTACCCCGCCACTCAACCACGTCCCCGCGCTGCGCAGGAGGAGGGCGAAATTCTCACCCCCGCCCCGCCTCCCGAGACTCAGGCCCAGGCTAGCATCCGGCGCAGTGCCCCAGTGATCGCCGGTGGCGTCGCCGGGGCCTCGGTCATCGCCCTGCTCGCGGTCAGCAGCGTGGTGGCCCCCTCCTTCGCTAGTGGCATCACCTGGATGGGCTTCCTGGCCTGGCTCGGTGGCCTCGGCGGCAACGCTCTCGCAGGCTGGCTCACCGCGTGGGCCGAGCAGAACCCTCGGCCAAACCCAGTAGCGATACCGCGACCGGGTTAAATGCGTCATGAATGGTAGATTCTCTGTCGAGTATTCTACGACAAAACTCTAAAAGATGCCATATAATTCCACAACCAACCCTTATCTGAAATGGTGTTTGCCGCTTCTGGATGCCGTAAATCGACTTTTCTCCTTAGCGGAACTTTTCCCGGAAAAAAGCCGATCACGCCCTCATCGGCGAAGAACACGCGGATCTGGGCGTAGCCCTTGGGGATGGCTGCGATGGCTGTCCCACAGGTAAGATTGCCGTAGATCTTGTCCCTGCTGTTGCCGCCCAGATCACCCTTGATGGGGCTCTCGTAGGGCTGCCCGTCGGCGCCGAGGAGGCGGTAGGTCTTGGTGGTGGTCACAGGGGGCTCCTTTCTGGGCATCCTCGTTTATGGGTGGCGTGCTCGGCTCAGGGCAGCAGCCCAGCGACGCGCGACTGCACGACCGTCGATCACCGGGTTGGGCACGCAGGCGGCCAGAGCGAAGGCCACGATCAGGCTCACCAGGGGCATGAGCCACGTCGCCTCGTGCCGCGCGGCCACAACGAAGCCCCAGGCCGCCGCTACCAGACAGAGGGCCAGATCGCGCCGGTCGCGGACCAGCATGAGCCCGAGCGCCCAGCACGCGACGAGGCTGCCGGCGATCCAGAGCACAGAAAGCGAGGCGTCGAGGCGACCGACGAGCGGGGCGTGGATCAGCGCGTAGCCGTACCACTGGCGGGGGAAGAGGTCGAAGGCCAGGTGGACGGCCACGGCGAACGCGAGCCCGGCGGCCCCGAGCCTCAGCCAATGCGGGCGCCCCCTGACGATCAGGGCGAGCCCGAGGGGGAGCAGAAAGCTGTGGGTCAGGAGGGAGCGGTGAACGAGGAACAGGGTGAAGACCTGATCCGCATCGGGGAGCTGGAGCCCGATGAGCGATCTGATGATGAGGGCGACAACGGCGAGGAGATAGCCCATGGTGATGCCCTGGTCAGCGAGAAGAGAGCGTGGATGTCAGGGGGGCGATCACGAGACGCGCTGGAGCGTCTGCGCCAGCTCCAGGCCCTTGATGGCCTGGGTGAGCGCCCGCAGGTCATCCTCGACCTCGCCCAGCACCTCGCTCCTGGTCCCGGAGAGGATGAGGAGCGCGATGCCCTCGCGGGAGTCCTTGAGGGCCTGCTGCAACTGCTGAAGCTGCTGCTCCTCCTGCTGGAGCCGCGGGGCCACCAGCGCATAGGGCACCTGCTGGAGCGCGACCGCATCGACCTTGCTTGCCAGCTGCCACACGCTCTCCGCCGCCTGTCCCATGTTCTGGAGGTAGCGCTCCACCATCGGCGCGGGCACGCCCTCGGCCTGAGCGCGGTAGATGCTGCGCTTGAGGTCCGTCAGCTCCTGCGCCGTGTGCTGAATGTGCTGGGAGATGGGCCAGGGCGGGAGTTTTGCGAGCGTGAGTTGGAGCTGGCGGGTGTTGTTGCGCCGAAAGGCGACGGCAAGCCCGTCCGTTAGCTCGCGGCTGCCATGGGGTGCCGCTGTCTGTCCGCCGAGCGCAGCTGGCACGACACTGCCCTTGTGGGTGGTCACGTAGCGATACGCGATGTAACTAAGCGCCCCGATGACGCCAAGCGCCAGCAGTGATGGCAGCGCTGACAGGGCAAGCGCCACGAGCAGCACGGCCAGTTGGGCGAGGAAGTCTCGTAGCGCAACCACGAGCACCAGGCCAACCACCACCGCCCCGACGATCAAGCCGTGTTTGCTGCGCATAGGATGCCGTGATCAAACGTCAATGTGTCCTCGGTGGAGAATTGTACCAGTGCTTCATTACGACGCCCCCCGGACTCGTGCTCGCTGCTCCCCGTGTCAATGATATGGGCGCCCGCTGGATGGCCCTGGAGGGGTGGGGCGGTCGTCAGGGAGATGTCCCCTGACGACCCTCGCGCCTGCTACGCCCCCTGCGACAGCCGGCCAAGGACGGCATCAATGCGGCGCAGGACCGCGCGGACCTGGGCGATCTCCGCCCGCCGCCGCTGCCAGCGGTCGGCCAGGAGGTCGGCGGCCTGGGCGGCGAGGCGGGCTGCGGCGCGCAGCTCGCCTGGCGCTCCGTAGCGCACGACATCGGCGAGGAGCGACGCCGCCAGATCTTCGACGGACGCCGCCACCTCCGCCGCGAGCGCCTCCAGGGCCTCGTAGATCGCCAGCGGCAGCGTGACGACCAGTGAGCGGGCCGGGAACTCGGACATAGCACACCTCCACGATGACGCCGCCTGGCCCAGTGCCGAGCGGCGGCGTCATCGTGGAGGCGATAAGTAGTGGGCTGGATGCTGCATTAGAACAGGACACGCGATACCGTTGTGGGGGTTTTTGCATTAACCCTCGGAAACCGTAA
>JAAXUL010000800.1 GCA_013336035.1 Chloroflexales bacterium | reverse complement strand
TGCAGTAAGAGCCGTAGGGACCTGGCGTGTTTGCGTCGGGCCCCCGGCTGCGCTACAATCGGCGGCGATGAAGCGCCACAGCCACAGATCCACACACCGCGCCCTCACCGCCCTGCTCCTCTCTCTAGCCATCCTGCTCGCGGCGCTTGGCGCGGGCGGGCCGCGGCCCGCCTACGGCGGCGCGGCGCCGCGCCAGAGCGATGCGCGCACCTTCGTCCTCGGCCTGACGCCTCAGGGGCGCCCCATCGAGGTGGTGCAGTTCGGCGACGGCCCGCGCAAGCTGGTGGTCGTCGGCAACACCCACGGCGGCCCCGAGGCCAACACCTATCGCCTCACCAGCGAGCTGATCCAGCACTTTCGCGCCAACCCCGCCCTGGTACCGCCCGGCGTGCGCCTCTTCTTCATCGCCTCGCTCAACCCCGACGGGCTGGCGCTCGGCTCGCGCTTCGACGCGGCCGGCGTCGACCTCAACCGTAACATGAACACCGGCCTCGACGCCTGCCCCGAGAACGACTGGCGCACCAGCGTCCAGGGCGCCTACGGTGTGGTCTCGGACACGGGCGGCCCCTACCCCGACTCGCAGGCCGAGGCCCGCCTCATCCGCGCCTTCCTGATCGACGCCGCGGGAGCTATCTTCATCCACTCCAACGCCGGGCTGGTCTTCCCCGCCGCCTGCCAGCACGAACCCTCGATCGCCATGGCCGAGACCTACGCCGCCGCCGCCGACTACGCCTACAGCCGCTTCTGGTCCAACTACACGATCACCGGCGGCATGGGCGACTGGGCCGGCAGCCTCGGCATCGCCAGCATCACCCCCGAGCTAGTCACCGGCGACCAGAGCGAGTTTCCCCAGAACCTCGCCGGCCTGCTCGCCGTGCTGGCCGACGCCGAGCGCCTGCTGCCCCTGCCCGAGGACGGGCAGGTCGCCGGGCAGAGCGTGCCGGCGCCTATCTTCCGCTACTGGCGCGCCCTCGGCGGCGACGAGCGCTTTGGCCCGCCTCTGGAGCCCGCCCGCGTCACCCCAGGCGGCGTCAGCCAGACCTTTCGCAAGGCCCGCATCGCTCTGCGCCACGCGCAGATCGACAGCGCCTACTACGTGCAGCCCGAGCCCATCGGCGCGAGCGCGGCCCGCGACCTCGCCTACGGCGGCGCCGAGGCCAGCCCCCCCCTGGAGCGCGCGCCCGTCGGCCGGCTCTTCCCCGAGACGGGGCACAGCCTGAAAGAGGCCTTTCTCGATTTCTGGGAGCGCGGGGGCGGCGCGGATGTCTTCGGCCTGCCGCTCTCGGAAGAGTTCGAGGCCAGCGCCGCCGACGGGCAGCGCCGCATCGTCCAGTACCTTGAGCGGGCCGTCCTCGCCTACTACCCTGAGGATGGCGGGGTGCGGCTCGAGCCCCTGGGCGCGCGCGAGCTAGCCCTGGAGGCGCTCAGCGAGCCGATAGCGCAGCAGAGCGTGAGGTGAGAATCGTCAAGGGAGGGTCTGCCCTCCCTTGCACCGTCCCGCCGTAAGGCGGAACCCTACACGCGCTCGATGTACGTCCCGGTGCGCGTATCGATCTTCAGGCGGTCGCCCTCGTTGACGAAGCCCGGCACCTGGATGACGGCGCCCGTCTCGAGGGTGGCCGCCTTGGTAACGTTGGTGGCGGTATCGCCGCGGAGGGCCACCTGGGTCTCGGTGACCTCGAGCACGACGAAGATCGGCAGCTCGACCGAGAGCAGGAGCTCCTTCTCAGAGTCGTAGACCAGATCGGCGTTCTCATTCTCCTTGAGAAAGCCGGCGTTATCGCCGAGCATGGCCACGGGCACCTGGATCTGATCGAAGGTGTTGGGGTCCATAAAGATGAAGTCGTTGCCCTCGCGGTAGAGGAACTGCATGGTGCGGCGCTCGATACGCACAATGTCGATGTCGGCGCCAGCGCGCATGCGATCCTCGAAGGTTTTCTCGCTCTTCAGGCTCTTCAGCTTCACGCGTACGAAGGCGCGCCAGTTGCCGGGCGCGACGTGCTGGAACTCGACCACCTGGTAGAGATCATTGTTGTAGCGGATAACCATGCCATTGCGCAGATCAGAAGTTGTACCGGCCGCCATTGTTCCAGGCTCCTTAACTCAAAATAGTATCAGGCGCACCGGCCTGATCTCGCTGAGGAACAGCCGGTGAACCCTACCACTATAGCCGGGGTCGTCAATCTCGGCAAGTCTATATCAGATCGCCCACGACCTCGACGCCGTTCTGGGCCATATGGTGCAGGAAGAGGATGTGGTGCAGGTCGCCGTCGTGGGCGTAGATGCCAAGCTGCTTCGCCACGCCGACAGGGGTGTCGAAGGTATCGACAGCGCGGGCGGGCACGATCACGCGGCGCCGCAGGTTCAGAGCGTTGGCCTCGAGGCGCAGGTGCATAGCCGCGCTGTAGACGCAGAGGTCGGTGCAGTCGCCCACGATGATGAAGGTGTCCAGCGCGGGCCGCTCGCGCAGCCAGGGGCCCAGGCTGGTGCCCAAGTGCGAGCTGAGCGAGTTCTTCTCGACTGTCGTGATCTGGTCGGCGAAGGGCAGGGCCGCCAGCTCAGCCACGGCCTGGCTCTCGGGGGTGCCGGCGATGCAGTGCGGCGGGTAGGCGCCAAACTCGGGCGTGGCCGGGTCGTGGGTGTCCTGGGTCAGCACCAGGGCGCGCACGCCAAGGGCGTGGGCGCGGGTGAGCACCGCGACGACGGGCGCGATGAGGGCGCCGACGCGCGGCCCGCTCAGGGGGCCCTCCTTGCAGAAGCCGTTGATCATATCGATCGAGAAGACGGCCACCCGCTCGGGGCGGTCGCCGACGAGCGCGGCCAGCTCTACGGCGGGCAGCGCGGCGTACCAATCGTCCAGGTAGCGGAGAAATGGGGCGGCCTGCTCGGCCAGGGCTATGCTGCGGCTCATAAGGGCTCTCCGTGATTAGTGTATAACTGACACTATTATACTCCGGCGCTGGGGGAATGTCAAGGGCCGCGGTCGCCTCTCATCCCGCCCTTATGCTGGCCTCATACAGGTCTTATGCACACAGAGTACAGTGCAGACGTCATCGTAAGCGCGCTTTGGGGAAGCGCGCAAGCGGCGGCAACAGAACTCCTTCTCCCCCTTCACCGGCGGGCGCGCGACGACCCAGTCACGCGTCCGTCGGCTTTTTCGCGGAGGGTATACGGGCGGCATCCTGCAAGCCGGAAACAACCCCACTATGCGCGATAGCTCCTCGATCATCGCTGCTGAGCAGCAATACACCTCGGGGCTCTACCCCAAACGACCCGTCGCGATCGTCCGCGGCGAGGGCGCCCGCCTCTACGACGCCGAGGGTCGGGCCTACATCGACTGCGTCGGCGGCCAGGGTGCCGCCAACCTGGGCCACGCCCACCCCGCCGTCGTCGCCGCCGTGCAGTCGCAGGCCGCGACCCTCATGAGCTGCCCCGAGATCTTCCATAACGACCAGCGCGCCGCCTACCTCGAGGAGCTGGCCGCCGCCCTGCCGTTTCGCTCGCGGATCTTCCTCTGCAACTCCGGCGCCGAGGCGGTCGAGGCCGCCATCAAGCTCGCGCGGCGCTGGGCGGGAGTCCACAAGCCCGGCGCGTACAAGGTGGTCACGCTCGTGGACAAGTCAGGCAAGGACGTGCCCTTCGATTGCCTCCAGCACCCCAACCTCGACAGCGCGCTGAACGCACTGGACGAACTGGAGAACAGGCACGGCCCGCTGACCGACAAGGTCGATGAGTTCTGCAAACGGGTGACCCGCTTTGAACAGGCCGATGATGTGATCAAGGACGCCCGCCCGGCTTGCGAGGCCAGTTTGCGCCGCCTGGGCACAGACTACATTGATTTGTTCCAGCTCCATGTCTGGGATTATCCTGCTGAGCCGGCCGTCGCCCTGCGCGAGGTTCTGGAAGGGCTGGTCCAAGAAGGGAAAATCCGCGCCTATGGCTGGAGCACTGACTCGGTGGAGTTGGCGCGGGTATTTGCCGAGGGCGAGCACTGCGCCGCCATCCAGCACGACCTGAACGTTGTTTTAGATGCGCCCGAGATGCTGGCATTGTGCGAAGAACAGAATCTTGCCAGTGTGAACCGCAGTCCGTTGGCGCGCGGTGCCCTCACCGGGAAGTATAGTAAAGACACGCATTTCGCTGAGAACGATGTCCGCCGTGATGCGTAGA
>JAAXUL010000799.1 GCA_013336035.1 Chloroflexales bacterium | reverse complement strand
CCGATCGGCGCAGCCTGGCTGCTGCTCGGCCGCCTGCCATCGCAGCCGGCGGCGACCGTGCTCCTCAGCGCCACGCCCGACACCGCGAGCAGGGCGGTGGTGGTCCTCTTCTTTGGCCTGGTTACGCTCGTGGCGATGCTGCTCGCGGTGCAACGGCATGTCCATCGCTGGGGCCGCAGTATGCTGATATGCGCGCCGATCGGCCTGATCTACGCCGTGGCGCTGACCGTGACGAGCGAGCGGGCGGCTGTGGCCTTCGCGCTGGCGAGCGGCGTATCGGGCGGGATTTGGCTCGTCTCGCTGTTTGTCATCCCCTACGCCATCACCGAGCGCTGGTCCGGCCCCTGGCCGAGCGCGATCGCCGGGGCCCTTGGCAGCGGAGTTGGCTACGGCGTTTCGCTGGTCATCATCGGCGGCCACCCAGTCTGGCCCATCCTGCCCTTGAGCATAGGGAGCACCATCGCTGGGCTCTCGCTCTACGCCTGGCTTCCGCTGCTGCTCTACCCGCTCGAGGCGGGCTGGAGCCTCATGCTCCTCTGGCGCGACGAGCGCCGCGCCGCGGGGCAGCCCAGCCTACTGCGCTGGCACTCAGCCTTTTGGGACGAGCACCAGTACCTGCCGCTCGCTGGCCTCGACGCGCACCTGGTGCGCGTGGCCGAGCGCGACCCACAGGCTGGCCAGGCGGCGATCGAGCGGCTCAGCCTGAGTTGGCAGCGCTGGGCGGCGCGGGCGGCGCAGATCGAGCTCGACGCGCGTCGGCTCGAGCGCTGCGCCGATATCATGGCCATCGCCCGCGCCCACCGCGCCCTCGCCGCCGGCGAGTTGGCCGGGCCGGCGAGCGCCTTGCTGCGCAGCTTCAGCCGGATCAGCCAGGATGTTGGCGCCGCCGAGGGCCAGAACAGCGTCTACCACCAGCGCCTGGCGCTCGGCGCGGTGGAAGAACGCCTCGATGGCCTGGTGCGTGAGCTGACCCGCAGCGCCGAGCGCTATGGGGCGCGCTTCGCCCCGATCGCAGCGGCCTGGCGCCAGATCGTCGCCGAGCACGGCCGCCGGCTCGCCGCCGAGGCTGAGCGGCGCCAGGAGATCGATAGCCCCTATGTGAGCGGCGTGCCGCTCACGGCGTCGCAGGAGATCTTCGTCGGCCGCGCCGATGTCAGCATGCGGATCGAGCAACTGCTGCTCGATCGCCGCCGCCCGCCGCTGCTGCTCTACGGCCAGCGGCGTATGGGGAAGACCTCGCTGCTCAACAACCTGGGCCGGCTGATGCCGAGCACGATCGTCCCGCTCTTCGTCGATCTGCAAGGGCCGGTGGCGCAGGCGAGCGACCACGCCGGGCTGCTCTATAATCTGGCGCGTGGCATGGCCAGCTCAGCCGCACGCCAGCACGGTCTGATGCTCCCCCCCCTAAGCCGCGCCGATCTGACTGACGACCCCTTCACCCGCTTCGACGAGTGGCTTGATCAGCTGGAGCTCGCCCTCGGCCCGGCAGTGGCGCTCCTGATGCTCGATGAGTTCGAGGCCCTCGAGCATGGCCTCAACGACGGTCGCTTCAGCGAGGCGATGGTGCTGGGGATGCTGCGCCATCTCATCCAGCATCGCCCGCGCATCAAACTGCTCCTGGCTGGCTCGCACCAGCTTCAGGAGGCCCATCGCTGGGCCAGCTACCTGATCAACGTGCAGGTTGTGCACCTGGGCTACCTGCACGAACCTGAGGCCCGCCAACTGATCGAGCGGCCCACCCCCGATTTTGCCCTACGCTACGAACCTGCGGCGGCTGGGCGCGTACTCGCGCTCACACGCTGCCACCCCTTTCTCGTGCAGCTGCTCTGCGCCGAGATTGTAGCGCTCAAGAACGAGCAGCCGCCCGAGCAGCGCCGTGTAGCCATAGCTGCGGATGTGGAGGCCGCCAGCGGCGCGGCGCTCGCGCACGGCAGCTTCTTCTTCGCCGATATCGAGCATAATCAAGCCGACGCCGCCGGGCGAGCACTGCTGCGCCGGCTTGCCTCCCTAGGGCAGAATGCCATCGTGCCGGGCCGGGCGCTCGCCCATGACGATACAGGCGTCGAAGGGACGCAGGCCGCGCTCGATATGATCGAGCGGCGCGACTTGGTCGAGCGCGTCGGCGGGGGCTACCGATTTCAGATTGAACTGGTGCGGCGCTGGTTTGCCCGAGGTGCGCCGCTGGCCGTACCTCGGTAGAATGGCATCAGGCGCGCTTCCGTACAAGGCCCTGGCACAGGATTCGTGACACCAGGGGCAACATTCCGTGATGATCATCACAAACAGTTTGGTTTTTTGGCTCGTCGCCTACCACCAGAGGCTCTTGTTATCTCGGCGAAGCCAGTTTTGACAGATCAAAGCTCCTGCGCAGCGCCACGTGCAGCGTGTCAGCAGCCTCATCGCTGCGTGCTGCCTTTCTGGTACGAGTTTTTAGGCCGATCAGCTAACAATGATCACCTGGTTCACCCGCACCGAGGGGAGCACGATGAGCTGTTAGAGGATTGGCCTTGGCTCGAAAGGCCTCAGCACGTCTCAGAAACAACTTTCTGATGCGAGTTGGGGATAGACTTGGTGAAATAATTCACGGAATGTTGCCCCTCATAGCACGAATCCTGTGCTAGGGCCCTCAAGCAGGCACCTGGGATAAGCCGCTCGCCGCGTCGGTGCCCGCCAGTCGTCTACAGCAGCGGCATGGATCGTAGCGCCTATTCTACCCGGTTCTGTCCTGAGCACTAACGTGGCGCGCCTGGGGCCGGCAGCACGGAAACGCTCTCGTCCGCACGTCCGCCTCTGACTTTACTCCTGTGCCTAGCTGCCGTATACTTGATGTCCGATAGGGGATCGTGCTGACGATCCGCCGCTCGAAGACTGACCAGGAGGGCCAGGGCATGACCAGGGGCATCGCCTACGGCTCCAACCCCGACACTTGCCCGGTGCGCGCGCTGCAGGTATGGCTAGAGCACACCTCTATAAAGGATGGGCCCCTCTTCCGCTCGCTGCGCTTCGGGCGCCTCCAGCCACGCGGCCTCGACGGGCGCGACGTCGCCCGCATCGTTAAGCGCGCAGTACAGGAGGCCGGCCTTGACCCGGCCCACTTCAGCGGGCACAGCCTCCGGGCCGGGCTGGCGACGGCGGCCGCGGCGGCGGGCGTTTCCGAGCGGGCGATCATGGAGCAGACCGGCCACAAGAGCCTCACCGTCATGCGCCGCTACATCCGCAAGGGCTCGCTCTTCAAGGACAACGCCTCAGCTCAAGTGGGGCTGTGACTGGAGCGGGTATGCGGGTACAGCCGAGATAGACCCAATCCCAACTTCTGTGCCCTGTAGCGCTAAACGGTATCAGGTTAATCTACAACGTCTGAGAGATAGCATTGGCAAGGTTTGCCAGAGAATTCCAGGCTTGTCGAGCGGCGACCTGAGCAGGCGAGGGCATCACCATCAGGCCAGCGCAGCTCACCTTGCCAGAGATGCCGCCTTCTCTGGCATCCATAGGCTAGGGATGGTCATCCAGTGATGCAACCCTTCGACCGGACTCACTCGAAAACGGTTAAGGGGCTACAGGGCACAGAAGTTGGGATTGGGCCTTATAGCTGATCGGGGCGTCCGGCGCACGCTCACAGTGGACCGAAAATCTTGGCCGGAGGGATGTTTCCGCCATGATCTCTCTGGATGGGCGGAACGCAAACCGTGGGCGCTGGTCATCCTTAGAGACCAGCATGCACGGCCCCCTCGGATGTCGCAATTCAGCCGACGGAGATCTATTATCAATCTCATCTAGATCTGGTACTACCCCTAGAGAGGCAGAAGCAGCGATGAGGGCTCGGCTGGATACTCCACGCGGCACCGTGCTGATCCCGGACCCACCCATTGCCAACGCGCTGTTCAACACGACCCGGTTTGCCTGGCTCTGGCTGATCCTTCGTCTGTACCTGGGCTGGCAGTGGCTCAGCGCCGGCTGGGGCAAGATCAGCGGCGGCATCTGGGCGAGCGGTGAGTCCCTCAAGGGCTTCTGGACGAACGCGGTCGCCGTTCCCGAAGACGGGAAACCGGCGATCGCCTACGACTGGTACCGCGACTTCATCCAGTTCATGCTCGACCGCGGCTGGTACACCTGGTTCGCCGACCTGGTGATGTGGGGCGAGCTCCTGATCGGCATCGCGCTGATCGTCGG
>JAAXUL010001591.1 GCA_013336035.1 Chloroflexales bacterium | reverse complement strand
TCTTCTCGCCGTTGAGCACGTAGTGGTCGCCGTCGCGGCGGGCGGTGGCGCGCATCGCGGCCGCGTCGGTGCCGCTGTCGGGCTCGGTCAGGCAGTAGCCTGCCAGCTGCTCGCCCCGGGCCTGCGGGGCCAGGTACTGCTGCTTCTGCTCCTCGCTGCCCCACTGGAGGATCGAGAGCGAGTTGAGGCCGGTGTGGACCGACAGGACGACGCGCAGGAAGCTGTCGACGCGCTCGAGCTCCTCGCAGACGATGGCGAGGGCCAGGTAGTCCATGCCGGTGCCGCCGTACCTCTGCGGGATGCAGACGCCCAGCAGGCCGAGCTCGCCCATGCGCTTGAGCACGGGGCGGATATGCTCTCGGGTCTCGGGGCCCTCGTCAACCTCGGCGCCCGAGCGGTCCCAGGCGCGGATGTTGGGCGCCACCTCGGCCTCGGCGAACTGGCGCACGGTGCGGCGGAGCAGCTCGTGCTCCTCACTCAGGAACATGCCGTAGCCGGCGGTGAAGTCCATAGCTGTGATACTCCCTTGTATCGTCTAGAAGCAGACGCAGGGCCTATTATAGCGCGCCGCGCAGGTGTGGTTGGGGCTGTCGCCCTGCTCTCTGCGCCGGGGTTGCCGCCCCGTTCCCTGCTCTTTTAGGGTCCAGGGGCGAGGCCCCTGGCGCGGGAGGGTGTCGGGAGGGCCGGCGGCGGCCCTCCTGACAAAGGCGGGGGCGGGGGGCGGCCAGCCCGCCGGCTAGGGCGTGGGGCGGCCTGCCCGCAGGCTAGGGCGTGGGGCGGCCAGCCCCGCAGGCTAGGGCGTGGGGCGGCCAGCCCCGCAGGCTAGGCCTGGCCCCGCAGGTACTGCTCGAACCAGGCTAACGTCTCGGCCCAGGCGGCCTCGGCGGCCTCGGCGTTGTAGCGCTGGCCGGTGTCATTGTGGAAGGCGTGGTCGACGCCGGGGTAGATCACCTTCTTGAAGGTCTTGCCGCTCTGCTGCATCGCCGCCTCCATCGCGGGCGCCGTCGAGGTGATGCGGTCGTCGTTCCCGGCGTAGATCGCTAGCACCGCGGCGTTGATGCCCGGCACCGCGTCGGCGGGGACCGGCGGCCCGTAGAAGGGCACCGCGGCCCGCAGCTCGGGCACGCCGGCGGCGACGAGCCAGGTGACCCCGCCGCCGAAGCAGAAGCCGACCATACCCGCGCTGTCGGCCTGGGCGTAGGGCTGCCCCTGCATGTAGACCAGGCCGCTCTGGAAGTCCTGCACGTGGCGCTCGGGCGGGGCGCCGCTCAGCAGGCCGGGGATGCTGTCGGCGTCGGCCACCTGGGCGGTGCCGCCCTCGCGCGAGAGCAGGTCAACTGCCAGGGCCGCGTAGCCCGCCTTCGCCAGCCGCCTGGTCACATCCTCGATGTGGGGGGTCAGCCCGCGGTTCTCGTGGCAGACGAGGACGATTGGGTTGCTGCCCTCGGCCGCCGGCCGGGCGAGGTAGCCGATCAGCTGGCCGTCGGGGCCGGCGAACTCGACCCGCTCGGCGACGACCGCGGGGTCGTCTGCGGCGACGCTGTTCGCCGCGCCGGAGCCGGCCGCGGGGCTGGGCGCGGCCGGGGCTGCGGCTGCGGTCGCCGCGGGCGTGGCGCTGGCCCCGACCGTCGGCGCGG
>JAAXUL010000163.1 GCA_013336035.1 Chloroflexales bacterium | reverse complement strand
CCAGTCGAGCCAGGTGATCTCATTGTCCTGGTTGTAGGGGTTGTTGTTGCCGCGCTGGGTGTTGAGGAACTCGTCGCCAGCGCAGAACATCGGCGTGCCATTGGCGAGCATCAGCAGCGCGAAGAAGTTCTTGACCTGCCTGCGGCGCAGGGCCAGCACCTCGGGCGGCGCGCCCACATCGCCCTCCCAGCCGCAGTTCCAGCTGGCGTTATCATTGGCGCCATCGCTGTTGCCGTGGCCGTTGGCGTGGTTGTGCCGCTCGTTGTAGGCCGTCAGATCGTAGAGGCAGAAGCCGTCGTGGGCCGTAAGAAAGTTGACGCTCTGGAAGGGCCGGTAGACCTCGCCCGGGCTGTCGGGGAAGAGATCGTCGGAGCCGTAGAGGCGCTGCATCAGCGCGCCGATCTTGCCGGGGTCGCCCTTGACAAAGGCCCGCAGGTCGTCGCGGAACTTGCCGTTCCACTGGCGCCAGACCTGGCCGGGGAAGCTGCGGCCCAGCTGGTAGCTGGCGATGTCCCAGGCCTCGGCGACCAGGGTCACATCGGCGTTATAGCCGAAGGCGCTGATCTCGGTGATCAGGGCCGGGTCGACCAGGTCGATATTGCCGTTGGCGGTGCGGGTCAAGATCGAGGCCAGGTCGAAGCGGTAGCCGTCGATGTGCATCTCGCGCGCCCAGTGGCGCAGGCTCTCGATCACCAGGGCGCGCACGGCGGGGTGGCCGCAGCGGGTGGTGTTGCCGCAGCCCGTGTCGTTGTTGTAGAGCGACCTGTCGCCCTGGAGCAGGTAGTAGCTGCGGTTGTCGATGCCGCGGTACGAGTAGGTCGGCCCCCTGGCGTCGCCCTCGCTCGTGTGGTTGTAGACCACGTCGAGCCAGACCTGGATGCCCGCCTCGTGGAAGGCCTTGACCATAGTCTTGAACTCGCCCATGGGCTCGCCGACCGCGTAGTCCCGGTGCGGCGCGAAGAAGTTCAGGGTCATATAGCCCCAGTAGTTGCCCTCCTGGGGGTCGTACTGGTGTACCGGCAGCAGCTCGACCACGGTCACGCCGAGATCCTTGAGGTAGGGGAGCTTCTCGACCAGGGCGGCGAAGGTGCCGCGCCGGCCTGGCGCGACGCCCGAGTTGGCCCGGGCGGTGAAGCCCCTGACGTGCAGCTCATAGACGATCAGGTCGTGGGTGTGGCGCGGGCGCGGGTCGTGGTCCCAGTCGAAGTGCGCGTTCTTGCGCGTCGGCAGCACGCCGAGCGGGGCCCGCCCGCCCGTGGGGCCGGGCCGCGCGCAGGCCTCGCGGCTATACTCGGGCGGAAAGAAGACCTCGAGGGCGTAGGGGTCGAGCAGCACCTTCTCGGGGTCGTGCCTGCGGCCGTAGTCCGGCGCGTACGGCCCCTCGACGCGATAGGCGTAGAGCGTGGCGCCGCGGATCTGCGCCAGGGGCACTATGCAGTGCCAGATGCGCCCGGTCTTGTTGCGCCGCGGGTCGAGGGGGACCATCGCCACGGGCAACGCCGGGTCGCTCTCGGTGTAGAGCATCAGTGTCACGCTCGTGGCGCTGCGCGAGTAGAGCGCGAAGTTGTAGGCCTCACACACCTCGACCCAGGTGGCCCCCAGTGGGGCGGGGGCGCCCTCGGTGGCCTCCCACGCGTCAATGTTCCGTAGGAGCCCGGCCTCTGGCTGCATGGTACACCTCGTGAAGCTGGTTCCGCCTTGCTCGGCGCCCCCTCTCCGCCGCGGAGAGGGGGGTGGAGTGAAGCCCCACGACTCTAATCCGCCGCCACGGGCTCCCGCGCGGGCGCGCCGCCCTCGCGGTAGACGCGGGAGAGCGGCTGGGTCATCTCGCCCAGGACATCCTCGGGCCTCAGGGCGCCAAAGAGCTGGATGAGGCGGGCCACCACGCCCGTCCATCCGGTCTGGTGGCTCGCCCCCAGGCCGGCGCCGTTATCGCCGTGGAAGTACTCGTAGAACAGGATGTGGTCGCGCCAGTGGGGGTCGCTCTGGAACTTCTCGGCGCCCCCAAAGACCGGCCGCCGGCCGCTCGCGTCCCGCAGGAAGATCCGGGCCAGGCGGTCGGAGATCTCCTTCGCCACCTCGAAGAGGGTCGCGTAGTGGCCCGATCCGGTGGGCAGCTCGACTCTGAAGTCGTCGCCGTAGAAGGCGTAGAACTGGAGCAGGGCCCGGATCAGCAGCACGTTCACGGGCACCCAGATCGGGCCGCGCCAGTTCGAGTTGCCGCCAAACATGCCATTGTCCGACTCGGCCGGCAGATACTGGACCTTGTACTCCTGGCCGCCGACCTTGACCACGTAGGGGTGCTCGAGGTGCCAGCGCGAGAGGGCGCGGATGCCATAGGGGCTGAGGAAGCGCTCCTCATCGAGCATACGGGCCAGGATGCGGCACAGCTTGTCCTCATTGGCCACGGCGAGCAGACGCCGGCCGTTCACCCCCTTCTGGGTGAGGGGCTGGATATTGGCGGTGAGCTCGGGGTACTTCTTCATAAAGGCGCTCATGCGCTCGGTCAGCTTCGGGAAGCGCCTGACCGTCTCGTCTGAGATGACGGTCGTGGCGGCCAGGGGCAGCAGGCCGACCATCGAGCGCACCTTGATACGCTCGGCGCGGCCGTCGGGCAGCACCAGCACATCGTAGTAGAAGCCATCATCCTCATCCCAGAGCTCATCGCCGTGGCGGCCGACCCGGTCCATCGAGCCGGCGATCCAGAGGAAGTGCTGCAAGAACTTCAGCATAAAGTCCTCGTAGGCCGGGTCGTGGTCGGTCAGCTCGAGGGCCAGCTCGAACATATTCTGGCTGTAGAGCGCCATCCAGGCCGTGCCATCGGCCTGCTCGAGCAGGCCGCCCGTGGGCAGGGGCGAGCTGCGGTCGAAGACGCCGATATTATCGAGGCCCAGGAAGCCGCCGTTGAACAGATTGCGGCCGCGCGGGTCCTTGCGGTTGACCCACCAGTTGAAGTTGAGCAGCAGGCGGTTGAAGGCGGACTTGAGGAAGGCCGGGTCGGCCGTGTCCTGCTGGGCGTCGACCGTGACGTTAAAGAGCGTGGCCCAGGCGTGGACGGGCGGGTTGACGTCGCCGAAGTTCCACTCGTAGGCCGGGATCTGGCCGTTGGGGTGCAGATACTGGTCGTCCAGCATCAGGCGCAGCTGCTCCTGCGAGAAGTCGGGGTCGACCACCGAGAGCGCCAGCGTGTGGAAGGCCAGGTCCCAGGCGGCGTACCAGGGGTACTCCCACTTATCGGGCATCGAGATGATGTGCCCGTTGACCATGTGCAGCCAGTCGACGTTACGCATAGAGCGGGTGCCGCCCGAGAGCCGGTTAGCGCCGTGCTCCTCGAGCCAGCGGTCCAGGTCGAAGTAGTAGTACTGCTTGGTCCAGAGCATGCCGGCCAGGGCCTGGCGCATCACGTGGGCCTGGTCGGCGCTGAGCGCGGGCGGGGTGAGGGCCTGGTAGAAGACGTCGGCCTCATCGCGGCGCGCGGCCAGCAGCCGGTCGAACTCGGCCCCAAAGGGCTGATACTTGCCCCCGGGCGCAGCGCCGCTGAGGCGCAGGCGGACGGTCGCGGTGGCGCCGGCGGCCACCCTGAGCGCATAGTGGGCGGCGGCCTTCGTGCCCGTAAGGGCCGGGTTCACCGCGCCGACCTCGCCGTGGACAAGGTAGCGGTCGAAGGCGTCCTTGACGTAGGGCTGGGGGTTGGGCCGGCCCCACAGGCGCTCGAGGTTGCTCTCATTCTCGGTGAAGAGCAGCGTAGGGGCGGCCCCCTGTGGCCGCCCGGCCTCCTCGGCGTAGAAGAAGAGCGTGCCGAGCTGGGGGTGGGTGGCCTCGAGGGCGCTGGCGCCGCCGGGGCCGGGCACGGCTCGCAGCGTTGGCCGCTCTGCGCTCTGCGCAACCGGCTCTGGGCTATCCCAGGACCAGGTGTTGCGGAACCAGAGGCTGGGCAGCAGGTGCAGGGTGGCCGCCTCGGGGCCGCGGTTGGCGACGCTGATCTGGATCAGCATATCATCGGGGCCGGCCTTGGCGTACTCGACGAAGACATCATAGTAGCGGTCCTCGTCAAAGATGCCCGTATCGATCAGCTCATACTCAGGCTCGGTGCGCGAGCGTCTGGCGTTCGTCCCCACCAGATCGGCATAGGGGTAGGCCTGCTGGGGGTACTTATAGAGGAAGCGCATCCACGAGTGGGTGGGCGTGCTGTCGAGGTAGTAGTAGTACTCCTTGACATCCTCGCCGTGGTTGCCCTCGGCGTTGGCGAGGCCGAAGAGGCGCTCCTTGATGATCGGGTCATTGCCATTCCAGAGGGCCAGGGCCCAGCAGAGGAGCTGGCTATCGTCAGAGACCCCGCCGATGCCGTCCTCGCCCCACTGGTAGGCCCGCGAGCGGGCCTGGTCGTGGGTAAAGTAGCACCAGGCGTTGCCGTCCTCGCTGTAGTCCTCGCGGACGGTGCCCCACTGGCGCTCACTCAGATACGGCCCCCACTTCTTCCAGAGGGCCGAGCCCTGGCGGGCCTCGAAGAGGCGCTGCTGCTCGGCCGTCTGTCCAGCGATGGGCTTCGGCTTCGACTTCGACTTCGACTTGGCCATTCGCGGTTGCTCCTTGGCAGACTAGTTGCGAACAGACTCAGGCCTGGCGGGCGAGCGGGGCAAAGCCCAGGATGCCAGCCATCTGCGGGGTCTCGGGGCCATCCTGGCTGGCGACAAACTTGGGCACCAGGCTCTGCTCGAAGGCGCGCACGATCGCCTGGGCGCGGGTGCGCACCCCAAGCTTAGCCAGGATACTGCGCGTATGGAACTTCACCGTCGCCGTGCTGATAAACATGCGCGCCGCGATATCGCGGTTCGAGAGGCCCCTGGCGAGCAGGTTCAGCACCTCGCGCTCGCGGCGCGACAGGGCGTAGCCCTGATCGTCGGCCTGGCGCACGGCGACGATCAGGGCCCGCGTCGCCTCGGGGGCGAGCACCTGCTGGCCCGCGACGGCGCTGCGTATCGACTGAGCCAGCGTCATCGCCTGCACGTCCTTCAGCAGATAGCCGCAGGCCCCGGCGTGCAGGGCATCCTCGACCATATCGCCGTCGAGCGTGTTGGTGAGCACAATCAGGCGCACCCCTGGCCGGCGGACGATCATGCGCCGCAGACAGTCGCACCAGTCGGCCCCGAGGGCCGCGATCTCGACCAGGACCACATCAGGCGCGTGGCGCTCGCAGAGTCGCAGCGCATCGGGGCCATTGTACGCCTCGCCGACAAGCTCAAGATCATCAAAAGGCTCGAGAAAGCCGCGCACACCGCTATGCACAAGAGCCTGAGAGTCGACGGTTATCACACGCGTGAGAGAAGTCCGGCCCATTGGGTTACCTCGTTGCCGTCGGGGGGCGGGAATCAGCTCATTCCAGCTATCGAGAGCTGCCAGATCCCGCAGGATTCAGTTGCCACACGCACAGAGCTACGCACCTCACTGTACTCAGGCCGGCGCCATAAGGCATCAGCAGAGATACGGGCCAGACGCTGCGCAAATGTGCAGTACAGAGATCGGTAGAGATGCGTAGAGGGTGGGATGACGCTGCGCCTACTGATGAAGGCAGGGGGATGCTTGTCTCACCTGAGCGGACGCGCCGCTCAGAGCAGGCCGCTATCGCGCACGTAGAGCGCCAGCTGGATACGGTTCTCGAGGTCGAGCTTGTCGAGCAGGTTGCGGATGTGCGAGTGGACCGTGCGGATAGAGACCTGCAGCTCGTCGGCGATCTGCTGGTTGGCCAGGCCGTGGCCGACGCAGCGCAACACCTCGAGCTCACGGGCGGTCAGATCGCCGAGGGTGTCGCGGCGCGGGGGCGGGCGGCGGATGCTCTGCACGAGACGCTGGGCCACCAGGGGGTGCAGGGCGCTCTCGCCGCGGGCCACGGCCCTGACCGCCTCGAGCAGCTCCTCGGGCGACGAGTCTTTGATCATGCAGCCGGCGGCGCCGGCCCGCAGCGCCTCCACCACCAGCTCGTCGTCAGTGAAGCTGGTGAGGATCAGGATGCGCGTCTCGGGGCAGACCTGCCTGATCTTGGGGATGGCCGCCTGCCCATCGGTGCCGGGCATCATCAGGTCGAGGATCACGACATCGGGGTGGGCGCCGCCGACCACCTCTACGGCCTCGGCGCCATTCTTCGCCTCGCCGACTAGCTCGAACTCGCGCTCGACCGACAGCAGCAGCCGCAGACCCTGGCGCACAATCGGGTGATCGTCGGCCACAACGATCCTGATGGGGGGAAGGGTCATCGCTTCGCCTTCTGGTACGGGCAGGCGTGCGCACGAGAGACCTGCCGTTCGTCGGGGCGGCCAAGAACAATAGTTATTACACAGACAAGTATAGCACCCCCGCCGCTGGCGGAGATGCGTGAATATCGACGCATTAAGGCCGTATCAAGCAGGGCCCGCGAGCATTTAGGGGGCGAGGATCAGCAGGCACTGGCCGGGCTGGAGGCGCTGGGGGTCCTCGCCGATCACGCCGCGGTTGATCCGGTAGAGCCGCTCCCAGTGCTGGGCCCCGCCCATATGGCGCAGCGCGATGCCCGCCAGGCCCTCGGGCAGATCGGCGGGCTGCACGATGTAGACAAAGGCCGCGCCAGGGGCAGCGATCTCGCTGAGCAGATCGGGGAGGACGAGCTGCTGGCCGGCGCGGATGACATTGGGGTTCGAGCCAACAATATGCTGGTTAGCCTCGTAGATAGTGGTCCAGCGATCGGGCGAACCATAGATCAGGTAGGCGATCTGGGTCAGACCGCCGCCCTCGTCATCTGGCTGGACTGTATACAGGGCCTCTGGCATAATTGGCACTCAGACAATCCTCGGGATCTGGCGCGGGGATGCGTTGCTTGACCAATTAATTGTACGAGAGGGGGCGGGGCCGCCACATAGGCAACTATGCCGATCTCACGCTTCCTCTTTATGCACGACACCCTCAGCAGGCCTGCTGATGCCCGCGCGGCGACGCAGTGTTAGAGTTTGTAGAAACGCCGCCCGCCGGTGACCACTACGCGCCGTACGGCGTCTACTTATATGCTATGCTTGCTCAACGCGCGCGAGATTCAGATAGCACGAGTGACAGCCGGCCGGGATCTCTAGTGAGGGGCGTATGTTTGAGTTTATCGCGAAGGTCTGGCGCGGGATCATCGAGTCGATGCGGCTCAACCCGGCCGTGGCCGAGTATGTGGACCGCAGCTTCCAGTCGGGCATAGGGAGCACCGGCTGGGCCATCCTCATGATCGCCATCCTCGGCGGCGCCGGGCTGCTCCTCGGCCAGAGCGTCATCCTATTCGTGAACCGGGTCAGGCCCGGCCGGTTCTTCCTCAGCCTGCTGCTAAACGGCGTCATCTTCACGATCAGCCTGATCGTCTGGGCCTTTCTGATCTGGCTGATC
The DNA here is from genome assembly GCA_013336035.1 of Chloroflexales bacterium. Taxonomy (GTDB): domain Bacteria; phylum Chloroflexota; class Chloroflexia; order Chloroflexales; family Chloroflexaceae; genus CAIWXH01. Next base: position 4,199 of record JAAXUL010000163.1, on the reverse strand, counting down.
GGCAGCTTCGTGTTTCCCGAGCAGCCCCGCTTCGGCCTGGTGATGCGCCTGGTGGCCCTCAGCGCCGCGCCGTACGTCTTCGGCCTGCTTGTGCTCATACCCTACCTGGGCGAGGGCATCTACCGTATCCTCGGGATCTGGAGCATGCTGATCGCGGCGGGCGCCACCGCCTACAGCTTCAAGGTGGGCTGGTGGCCCGCCATCGCGGTCGTGGGCCTGAGCTGGCTGCTGATCTGGGTGATGAGCAACACCATCGCCCGCCCCGTGATCGCCCTGCGCAACAAAGCCTGGCAGACCGTGGCCGGCACCAGCCTCGACGCCAGCGTCAGCGATATCCTCACCCAGTTCGCCATCGACACAAGCCAGGACACCCCGAAGGGAGGCAAGTAGATGCTGAACCTGATCGGGACCGTCCTGTTCAGCGCGGTCGTCCTGCTCTTCATCACCGCCGCCCTCGCGCCCTTCGAGAGCCTGGGCTGGTGGGCCGGCTGGTACGGCGAGAAAGAGACCCCGCCCGTCCCCGGCAAGCCGCCCATCCTCGAGGGCATCACGGTCGAGGAGAGCCCCAACCAGCACTTCCTGGTCTACTTCTCGGGCATCGGCGCCATGGACTCCCGCTCGATCCCCCAGGAGGAGATCGACTGGGGCACCCTGGCCATGAAGCGCATCCCGCAGACCACCTTCGTGCCCGACGTCTACCCGTACTCGGTGACCAACGCCGGCCTCGAGACCCAGGCCGTCTTCAGCAGGATGTGGAAGTACCTGGAGCAGCGGCGGCTAGAGAACCCCTACGACCTGCTGCAGTTCCTGATCAACATCAGAAACATGTTCCAGGTGGCGATCTCGGCCGACCACCGCTACGGCCCGATCTACAACCTGGGCGTCGCCAAAGAGGTCGTCAAGGCCCTGCAGCTGCGCGGCTACCGGCTGGGCAGCGGCAAGCCGGTGACCCTGCTAGGCTTCTCGGGGGGCGGCCAGATCTCGCTGGGCATCAGCACCTTCCTCAAGCCGATGCTCAAGGCGCCCATCCGCATTATCTCGGTCGGCGGCGTGATGAGCGACGACATCGGCGTGAAGGCCATGGACAAGCTCTACCACCTGTGGGGCGACCTCGACCCGCTGCACGGCCTGGGCGCGAAGCTCTACGCCGGGCGCTGGCCGATCTTCAAGAACTCAGACTGGAACAAGGCCCTCGACCAGGGCAAGATCGAGTTCGTCAATATGGGCAGGATGCACCACAACGGGGGGACGAACTACTTCTCATGGACGGCCTTCACCCCCGAGGGCGAGCCCCACGCCGTGGCGACGATCGACATGATCAACAGTGTGCTCGTCAAAGAGGGCCTGATCGACCCCGCGGCCGTGCGGGCGGCCGAGGCCGCCACCAACCCCGAGGCCCGGCGTATCGCCGAGGAGTTCGTCGCCGCCGCCGCCGCCGCGCGGGCCGAGAAAGCGAAGAAGAAGGCGGCGACCGCGAAGTAGCGAGGACGCCACATGCTGGGCCCTGACGCCCTAGAGGAGTCACCATGGCCACCGAGACCCCCGAGGCAGCGGCAAATAGCAACTACGCCCGCTACTGGCAGGCCGCGCTCAACCGCCCCGAGGCCTACCCGATCGCGCAGACCCTCGACCCGGCCCGCTACCGGCCGATCGGCCCCTGGATGGGCCGCCTGATTCTGCCCACCACCCCCGAGCGCCCGCGCGTCATGGGCGCGTGGCTCGAGCTCTACCACGCCCCCGACGAGCACCGGGCCCTTGTGGGCGGCAGAGTTCGCCTGCGCTGGGAGAACACCCCCGACCTCAACACCCGCCTCTGGGGGGCCACGCGCAACGTACACTTCGACGAGGGCGCGGAGAAGGCCGCGGCGGCGGGCACCATCCTGGCCGAGCGCGTGAACGGCCTGATCAACGTCACGCCCCTCGAGTCGCTGGCCGGCGCCCACCCCAACGACGACGTGGTCGTGCGCCTGCAGGGCGCGGTGCGCGTCGAGACGCAGCCCCTCGACGGCGCCGAGCCCATCCTCTACGTCACCAATGTCCCGGCCGAGATCACGGGGCGCCACTACGCTCTGGTGCGCTTCATCGGCCCCACGGGCGAGGGCGACAGCTACACAGTGCGCCACTACGAGCGAGCCGCCGGCGACTTCAGCGGCCCCGAGGAGGTCGTGCGCCTGCCCGAGGTGGTGCCCGACAGCAACGACACCCGCAACAGCGCCGCCGCCGGCATCGAGCGCTCGCCCTGCAACGAGCAGGGCTGGTACATCTACGGCGCCCAGGACACGACGGGCCGCTTCGTGGTCCGCGCCATCGCGCCCCGGCAGCTCCTGTGCCTGCGACAGCAGCTTTTCTGCGACGGGGTGGACGAGGGCATGGAGTACCTGCGCCCGAAGGCCTGGAAGAAGGCGGGCCAGAAGGGCCAGGCCACCACGGCCCTGCTCGTGGGCGCGGGCGTGACGCCGCACCGCGCCCGCGAGGCCTGGCAGGTCGGCGACCGGGCCCTGCTCATCCACCTCTACGGCGGCATCGGCGGCGCGAAGATCGAGCCCGCCGCGAAGATGCCGCTCTACTGGGGCCACTTCGCCTTCGGCGAGGCCAGCGTGGTCGAGGAGCCGCTGGCCGGCGAGCCGATCTTCGACATCATCTACCACCAGGTCTACGCCCACAACCCCGACGGGCTGAGCGCGGGGGCGCACCACTACAGCCGCTACGCGGGCGACCGCCAGTACGGCTGGGCCGGGGTCAGGCCGATCCAGGATATGATCGTCAAGCTCGACGGGATCACCGGCGCCTTCAGCGTCTTCGGCGCGCAGATCTCGCCCCTCAACTGGATCGTCGGCGCCCTCGAGGTGATGGAGGCCCGCTACCGCATCGCCGACGGGCGCGGCGGCACCAAGGTGGGCGCCAACAACAACTGCGCCCAGGACTCGGCCCAGGCCCTCTACCAGGCGATCCGCACCATCGGCAAGATCCTCGCCTCGCGCGCCGACATCCGGGCCGAGCTGACCGACACCCCCGAGGAGGCGCAGCGCTTCGCGCAGCTCACCAAGGTCGGCGAAGAGCTGCGGCGCGTCCTGGTGCCGTGGGGCTCGGCCCGCGACGACTGGGAGTACGGCATCGCCAACCTGGGCGACAGCGGCGACAGCCTGCTCGGCAGCCTGGGCAAGGCCGTCACCAGCTGGCGCACCATGCTGCCGCCCGTGGCCGCCCGCGCCATCGCCGAGGTCTTCCTCGAGTACGGCGGGTCGATCTGGGTGCTGCGCACCTACCAGGTGGGCGGCGACGACCCCGCCGTCGAGCCGATCGTGCCGAACGTGTAGCGCCCCGCGCATAGCGGAGGGGCGGGGCGCGGGCCCGCGCCCCGCCCGCCTCAGCTCAGGTCGACATCGTGGGCGTGGCTCTCGGCGCGGCCGGCCGTGGTGACGCGCACAAACTCGGCGCTGGCCCAGAGCTCGGGGAGCGTGGCCGCCCCGGCGTAGCTCAGCCCCGAGCGCACGCCGCCGATCAGCTGGTAGACGATGTCGCGCACGGGGCCCCGCACCGGCACCGTCGCCTCGACGCCCTCGGCGACCACGCGCTCCCAGTCCTCGGGGTCAACCTCGCGCCCGCGCTCGACCTCCTGCCGGTCGATGTTGGCCGAGAGCGAGGCCATGCCGCGCACGACCTTGTAGCGGCGCCCGCTGCGGACCACATTAGCCCCGGGGCTCTCGTCGGTGCCGGCGAACAGGCTGCCGAGCATCACGGTGCTGGCGCCGGCCGCGAGGGCCTTGGTGATATCGCCCGAGTTGCGGATGCCGCCGTCGGCGATGATCGGCACGCCGAGCTGGTGCCCGGCCTCGGCGCACTCGGCCACCGCGCTCAGCTGGGGCACGCCGAAGCCGGTGACGATGCGCGTGATGCAGATCGAGCCGGCGCCGACGCCGACCTTCACCGCGTCGGCCCCCGCCGCGGCCATATCGGCCACGCCCTCGGCGCTGGCCACGTTACCGCCGATCACATCCACCTGCGGGAAGCGCTCCTTGAGCTGGCGCACCATCTCGAGGGCGCTGTCCGAGTGGCCGTGGGCGATGTCGACGACCAGGGCGTCGGCGCCCGCGCTCACACAGGCGGCGGCGCGGTCGAGGTCGGACGGGCGCACGCCCACGGCGGCGGCGACGCGCAGGCGCCCGCGCGCGTCCTTCGTGGCCTGGGGCCACTCGTCG
>JAAXUL010000798.1 GCA_013336035.1 Chloroflexales bacterium | reverse complement strand
CAGCCAGGCAAGCCTGCTGCGTTCGACTTGCATGCATTAGGCACGCCGCCAGCGTTCGTCCTGAGCCAGGATCAAACTCTGCGTTGAATGGAATAGAGCGTTCGCTCCACTCCCGATTGACGTGGACTTTATTAGTGTGTCACTGTTCAGTTTTCAAGGTGCGTCGTGAGGAGCGGGGCGAAAAAAAACCAGGTGGCGGGTTGCCCCTCCGACCTGGCGACGTCTCCGGATCGCTCCGGCGCGGTTCGCTTTTGGCCTTGCTCGCTCACTTGTCCAGGTCTGCCTCCGAAGAGTGAGACCGTCGAACACGGCGATAGTATAGCACTCGCTTTTGATCTTGTCAAATCGAGTACTATGTCGACCGCGGCTTGTTGTCAGGTCTATCTCTGAGAAGTGAGACTGCTGAACACCGCGGTAGTATAGCAGTATGGGGCCAGCCTGGAAAGGGTTTCGTGTTAGAAACGTGTAAGATATGGGTGCGGGGGCTGCCGAACCTGCGCTGGCCCTGGCCTGAACCAGAGCCTGATCAGCAGGAAGATTGAACGCGAAGGAGCAACTATGCGCTGGGAGCTTTCGATAGGCGCGCTACCTGATGCGGCTGGTACTCGATTTCGTGTGTGGGCGCCCGACGCCCATGTGGTCGAGGTGCTTCTCCACACCCCCGCCCGCCAGGGCGTCTTTATGCTTACGCCCGAGCCCGATGGCTATTTCGCCGGCCACATCGCCGGTATTGGCCCGGGGGACCGCTACAGCTACAGGCTTGATGGCGGCGACCCCCGCCCCGACCCCGCCTCACGCTCGCAGCCCGAGGGCGTCCATGGGCCGTCAGAGGTGATCGACCCCGGCGCCTTTGTCTGGAGCGATGAGTTGTGGCGTGGTCTGCCCCTCGAAGACCTGGTATTCTATGAGCTGCACGTTGGCACCGCCACCGCAGAGGGCTCCTTTGACGCGCTGATCGCGAAGCTCGATCAGCTTAAGGACCTGGGCGTCTCGGCCATCGAGCTGATGCCGGTGGCTGACTGGCCAGGCAGCCACAACTGGGGCTACGATGGAGTCAATCTCTTCGCGCCGGCCCGGGCCTACGGCGGCGCCGAGGGCATGCGCCGTCTGGTGGATGCGGCGCATGCCCTCGGCCTCGCCGTCTTCCTCGATGTGGTCTATAACCATCTAGGCCCCGATGGTAACTACCTGTGGGTCTTTAGCCGCGACTACTTTACCAGCCGTCACAAGACGCCCTGGGGCGATGCGCTCAACTTTGATGGCCCCGGCAGCCGCCCTGTGCGTGACTTCTTCATCGGCAACGCGCTGCACTGGGCGCACGAGTACCACCTCGATGGGCTGCGTCTGGATGCCACCGATATGATCGTCGACGATAGCCCCACCCATATTATTTGCGAGCTGGCTGCTACTATTAGGGCATCGCTGCCTCAGGGCCGCACGTTCGAGGTCATCGCTGAGAACGCCAGCAACGACCCGGCAGTCGTCCGACCGGCTGCGCTTGGCGGCTGGGGCTGTGATGGGGTCTGGGCCGACGATTTTCACCACCAGGTGCGGGTCGCCCTCACCGGCGAGCGCGATGGGTACTACCGCGATTTTGGCGGCAGCGCGCTCGACCTGGCCAGGACGATCAATCAGGGCTGGTTCTACATCGGGCAGGAGTCGGCCCACTGGCGGGGGCGGCGCGGCCAGCCGGCCGGCGCGATCGCCCCGCCGCACTTCGTCTACTGCATCCAGAACCACGACCAGGTGGGCAACCGGGCGCTGGGCGAGCGTCTGAACCACGATGTTGAGCTCGATGCCTTTCGGGCCGCCTCGGCTCTGCTGCTGCTGTGCCCGCACACGCCCCTGATCTGGATGGGCCAGGAGTGGGCGGCCTCGACGCCCTTCCTCTTTTTCACCGATCATCACCCCGAGCTGGGCCGCCTGGTGACCGAGGGCCGGCGCAAGGAGTTCGCTGGCTTTAGCACCTTTAGCGCCGAGGATGTGCCTGACCCCCAGGCTGAGGCGAGCTTTGTGCGCTCGAAGCTGCGCTGGGAGGAGCGCGATCTGGCGCCTCACCGGGGCGTGCTCCAGCTCTATACTGACCTGCTGGCTTTGCGGCGAGCGCACCCGGCCCTGCGCGAGCGTGGGATCGGGACATTCACCGCCGCCCCCGTAGGCGAGCGGATACTCATGTTGCGGCGGGGGTCTCCAGGGGGCGAGCAGATCCTCGCCGCGGTGAGCCTCGGCGGCTCAGGGCTGATCGAGCTAGCACACTTCCCGGATCTGGTCAGGGGCATTGTGGACTGGGAGGTGCGCCTTGACAGCGAAGATGCTCGCTACGGCGGGCGTGGCGCTGGCGCGCTCACGGGCGGCGCCCTGAGCTTCGATGGTCCTCGGGCCGTGGTGCTGCGGCAGCGAAGCTGAGGGCGCCGGCCTCAGGCACCGCGGTGCCAGGTTCATGCTGATCCACCCCCTGCTTAAATCGGGTATATTACTACCAATACCTGCGACGCAAGGAGGCCTCTGCATGGAAATCCCCCTCTCTCCTCTGGAGTTTGCACGACGCACCCGCCGACTGTATCGTGACCGCGAGGCTGTGATCGACGGCGATCTTCGGCTGACGTACGAGCAGTTCTTCGACCGCTGCGACCGCTGGGCGGCGGCCCTGCAGCGCTTCGGAGTTAAGCAGGGCGACCGGGTCGCCTATATTGCTCCAAATACCCACGGACAGCTCGAGGCGTTCTATGCGGTGCCGCAGATCGGCGCTGTCGTCGTGCCGATCAACTATCGCCTCACCGCCGACGACTTCGCCTATATCATCAACCATAGCGGCGCGAGCGTCGTCTGCGCTCATAGCGACTACCTCGACGCCGTAGACAAAGTGCGCGCCCAGCTGCCCAACGTCACGCGCTTTGTCGCCCTCGAGGGCGCGAAGGAGGGCTGGATCGACTACGAGGCCGTCATCGCCGAGACCCCGCCCAGCTATGTGCCTCCTACCATTGGCGAGGGCGACCTGATCTCGATCAACTACACCAGCGGCACCACGGCCAAGCCCAAGGGCGTGATGATGACCCACCGTAACACCTACCTGAACACGGTCGGCACGCTCGCCCACCACCACCTTGGGCCCGAGGACCGCTACCTGTGGACCCTGCCGATGTTCCACGCGAACGGCTGGACCTTCGTGTGGACCATGACCGCTGTCGGTGGGACGCACATCTGCCTGCGCAAGGTTGACGCCGCGACGATCTTCGACCTGATCGATCACGAGCATGTGAGCATGTTCTGCGCCGCGCCCACGGTGCTGATCAGCATCGCCAACGCCCCCGATGAGCTGCGCAAGCGCGCACGCCCCGGCGTGCGCCTCTTCACGGCCGGGGCGCCGCCCGCCGCCGCCACGATCGAGCGGGTCGAGGGCGAGTTCGGCTGGGAGATCACGCAGGTCTACGGCCTGACCGAGACCTCGCCGTTCATCACCATCTGCGAGCCGCGCCCCGAGCACGCCGCCCTCAGCCTCTCGGAGCGGGCGAAACTCAAGTCGCGCCAGGGCGTCGAGCTGATCACCTCGGGCGATCTGCGCGTGGTGGACCCTGAGGGGAACGAGGTGCCCCACGACGGCGAGACCGTGGGCGAGATCGTCGTGCGCGGCAACGCGGTGATGAAGGGCTACTATAACGACCCCGAGGCCACGGCGCGGGCCATCCGCGGCGGCTACTTCCGCACCGGCGACGCCGCCGTCGTCCACCCCGACGGCTACGCCGAGATCCGTGACCGCCTGAAGGACGTGATCATCAGCGGCGGCGAGAACATCTCGTCGGTCGAGGTGGAGGGTGTGCTGCTGCGGCACCCATCGGTGCAGGAGGCGGCGGTGGTGGGTATGCCCCACGAGCGCTGGGGCGAGGCGCCCCACGCCTTTATCGTGCTGCGGTCGGGCACAACGGCCACAGAGGCCGAGATGATGGATTTCGTCCGGGCCAACATGGCGAGCTTCAAGGTGCCGAAGTGGATCACCTTCGTAAGCGACCTGCCGAAGACCGCCACGGGCAAGATCCAGAAGTTCGTGCTGCGCGGGGGTGGGGCGGGGATCACGCGACAGTAGGCGGCCAACCGCTGGAAAAGCGTCAGGGAGGGCAGGGCCCTCCCTGACGCTTTGTCATCTACTCCATATCGCGGCGGCGGGGGCGGGGCCG
>JAAXUL010000162.1 GCA_013336035.1 Chloroflexales bacterium | reverse complement strand
CGCTATTTCCCGGGGGAGGGCTGAACGTCATGGAGACCTATTCAAAAGAAGGAGGGCGGAAATATTGTCGAGGATTGGTACAAGGGAAAGGATAAGGATAATAATTATCCCAAGGAACTGGTGCTGGGGGAATTTTTGCGCCGTAATGCCGACCGGTATGCGGATCGCACCGCCGTAGTTTATCAGGACCGGAGCTATACCTACCGGGAATTCATAGGCTGCTGCGGATGCGGTCTGCCGTGAAAGGTAACCGCCGGCCGTACTGCTTACGAATCCCGAAGTGCGCGTGATGGCCGATCTCGCCTATTTCATTAAGCTGGATCAACCGCTCGAACACATCAAGCAGAACCCCGAACTTTGCATGCACTGCCATATCGCCGGCCCCCGGCTACACCGACGAGCCCGCCCTGGGCGTGCTAGTCGAGGACGCCGGCGAGTGCAGCGGCCTCGCGACGCTGCGCGAGCTTGTCGCCGGGGCGAGCCCCATACCCCTGGCCGGCGCGCCCTTCCTGCTGAGCATCCCCCTGCCTGACGCCGAGGGCGCGCACGAGCGGGCCGTCGAGGTCGCCGACCAGATCGGCAACACCCTCGCCGTGACGCTTAGCGTGGTCTACGACCGGACCGCCCCGGCCGGCGCCTTCGGCGAGCCGCTGACGGTCACCCCCGACCCTCGGGCGACCGTCCTCCAGACCCTCGCGGTCGCTGGGGCGACCTACAGCGACGGCGATGGCGCTCTGCCCTGGGCCGTGGCCCTGGTGGTGAGCCGCCAGCCCATCGACGCGCAGGCCCCCGGGCTGGACTGGGCGATCTACCCACTGGGGGCGGGGCGCATCGCCTGGGACGAGGCGAGCGGCGCACAGGGCGCCACGGTCAGCGCCGAGGTGGCGGTCAACCTGGCCGACCTGCTGCCCCGCGATCAGCTGACGCCCGGCGCCTACCACTACGCGCTGGCCCTCGTCGACCCGGCGGGCAACCTGACCGCGAGCGCCGGCCTGGGGCAGATCGAGCTGGCGAGCGTCACCTACCCGACAGTGTACGCGCCGGCGGTGGCGCGATGAAGCGGCGAGCCAGGGACAAGGGGGGCGTGATGAGCGCACGGCGCCGGCGGCAGCTTGATGGGCGGCAGGGCAGTGCGGGCATGGCAGGCGGGGAGGCCCACGCCATGGATCGGGCCTACCAGTGCGTGCTGGCCTGCGACACCCTCACGCCCGAGGAGCGCGCGGCGGTGCTGGCGGCGCTGGCGAAGCGGGCCGGGGGCGGCGCTGGCGAAGCGGGGCTAGGGGGCGCGATCTGCGATGGCCAGGGTCCAGTAGCCGTTGCTGTAGCCCACCCCGACCTCGTAGAAGACCGACGGGTCGTACGAGGGGTTGTCGGGCATGTAACAAAACAGCAGGTTGCGCCTGTGGAGCGGCGATCCCATCCAGCCATCGAAGACATACTCGGGGATGTCAGAGCCGCCGGCGATATTCTCGAGCACGGCGTTCGTCGGGTAGCCCCGGCTGGTGTAGAAGTCCGAGGGGGCGTGCTCGCCGAGGTTGTTTGCACGCATATACTCGCTCCACTCTCTGGTGGCGCTCATCAGGATGGGGTGGGGTGTCGCCGCGGGGCAGCCGGCCGCCACCCGGGCCTCGTTCACCAGCTGGATCATGCGGCTCTCGAAGGCGTTGGCGTCCTCGGGCGTCGGGCTCGGCTGCGCCGTGGGGCCCGTGCAGCCGGGGCAGCTTGTGGCGGGCAGAAAGACTCTGACCTCGCCCGCGGCCCCCGCCCGCAGGCTTGCCATCAGCAGGCCCGAGGCGGCGATCACTACGACGACCAGGGTCAGCGGGATGTGGCGCGGCATAGATGTGCTCCTGCAAGGTTCACCCGTTCTGAGACCCTCCCGGACCCATTGTAGGTGCCGTCCGTTCCATCACCGTACCACGGTAGTAAGCGCCCTCGGCAGATTGGTCTTCGCGGGCATCGTCGTCATCGCACAGGAGCAGGTATGCGCCGCTGTCTACAGCTTCGCCTCAGCCCGGCCGCGATCCTCATCGTCCTGCTTGTAGCGGCCCTCACCCTGACGCCATTGCCTTGGGGCTGGCTGCTACCCCTGGTCGCCGACGCCCACGAGGTCGCCCCCCGCATCGCCTCGGGCGGAGCCTTCGGCAGCGCCGTCGCCTGCCTGAGCCAGCCCGATCAGCTTGTCGCCACCCGCGAGGCAAACACGCTCTCCTTCCACTCGGGCTCGCGGCTAAGCCAGAGCCAGGCCCTCGATCTGCCCGCCGTGCAGGCCCTGACGGCGGGCGGCGCCGGCGCCGCCCTGGCCGCCATGCGCAATGTCGGCGCGGTCTATGGCCTGGCCTACGATGACGGGCGGGCGAGCGGACGCGAGCGCCTGTTCGTTGCCGCCTTCACCAAGCGCCTGGCCGGCTACGGCCCCGCGGGCGCCGGCGGGATCTACGTGCTCCAGCGGGTCGGCGCCGGCTGGTCGCTGCTGGGCTCGCTGGCCGTGCCGGGCGCCGTTGCCGCGAGCCACACAGGCGCCCACGATATCGATGTCGTGCCACAGGTGGGCAAGACCAGCCTGGGCGACCTCGAGGTCAGCCCCGATGGGCGCTCGCTCTTTGTGGTCAATATTGGCCCGAAGCGGATCGAGCGCTTCGCGCTGACAGGCGGCGCCATCCCGGCGCACCAGGGCTCCATCCCAATCAACCTGGACCGTATCTCGGCCAGCCCCACCGTCAAGGCCGACCTCTGGCCCTTCGCGCTAGAGTTCTACCCGTTCGCGGCCAATGCCACAGAGCCGATCCTAGTCGTCGGCGTCACCGACAGCGCCGAGCGGGGCATCGTCGGCGGCAGGCCCCTGATGAGCGGGCTGAACTTTGTGGTCTCACCACAGGCCCACGTGCTCGTCTACAACCTGGCGACAGGCTGGTGGGGGCGCGATCTTACCCAGGATCTCGGCAACAGCCTGCCCCTGAGCGCTCGCCACGAAGGCAGTACCTTCGGCGAATACGGCAATTGGAACCATGTGGCGGGAAACTATCTCGTCAAAGCCTGGAACCCCTGGCGCGGGGTGAGCGATATGGCGGCCGACAGGCAGACCATCTACTATCCACAGCCGCTGCTCACCGACATCGAGTTCCTGAGTAACCGGCCCGCGCCCGGCGCCCCAGCCTGGGACACCCCCCTGATGGTCCTTGGCCTCCGCGACCGCACCGGCGACCAGGTCTTCAACGATGGCATCTCGACCAGTTTGATCCCCGGGGGCGAGAAGATCACCGTGGCCCAGGGCGACACGCTCTACTACCGCTACCAGGGCGGCGCCTGGACCTTCGGATCCGCCGAGGCCTTCGACGACAATACCCACTATGGCGGCCCGAACGCCCATATCGAGAACCACATGGGCGCCCTCGCCAGTGTGCTGAACGACCGGACGGGCGTCGATGCCGTGGGCGAGACCCTGGCGACCACCGCGCTCGGCGGGCTGGGCACCCAGGAGGTGCGCTTCTTCGAGCGGGCCGCCGGGCCAAGCGCCAGCGGCGCGATCTCGGCTCGCCCCCAGCTGATTGGGATCGACACCCACGCCGCGAGCAAGGCGAGCAACCTGGGCGACCTCGAGTTGCTCTGCGCCTATGCCCTCGTCGGCGGCCGGGTGTGGAGCGACGCCAGCTATAACAGCATGCAGGATGCAGGTGAGGCGGGCATCCCCGGGGTCGCCCTGGAGGTATTCGACAATAGCCTGACCCCGGCCAGCGCGCCGGCCCTGGCGACGGCGACGAGCGACAGCCAGGGGCGCTACCTCTTCGCTGTCCCCCCGAACACCCCCGTGGGCATCCGCATCGCCGCGGCCAGCCGCGCCGCCCTCGCCGCGCAGGGATATCGCATTACACGGCAAAACCAGGGTGGCAGCGACACTGTCGATAGCGACGCCTCGCAGGCGTGGGGCTATATCGAGTTCGCCCCGCCAGGTAGCACCCGCACCGGGTCGGCCATCGCACCGCCCTGGCGCGAGAGCGAGGGGCGCTTCTACGACATCGGCCTTACACGGCTTCAGCCCACCGGCACGATCGGCGACCGGGTGTGGGGCGACGGCGACGGCGACGGCATACAGGACGCCGGTGAGCCAGGCATAGCCGGCGTGAACGTCGCCCTCGAGAGCAGCGGGGGCACCGTGACCCTGGTAGGTGTGAGCACCAGCATAGCGACAGACAGTATTGGCCGCTACCGCTTCCGCGACCTGGCCCCGGGCATCTACCGGGTACGCTTCGGCGTGCCGCTAGGGATGCGGGCGACCCTGCGCGACCAGGGCGGCGACGACACGCGCGACAGCGACACCGACGGCGCCTTGGGTCACACCACGCCGGACTTTACTCTGGACGAGAATCAGACCGATATGTCTCGCGACTTCGGCCTGCTCGCAAGCGTCGACATGGAGATCGCCAAGAGCGGCCCGGCGACAGCGGCGGCGGGACAGAGCTTTAGCTACACCCTGGTGGCCCGCAACCGCAGCGCCGCCCCAGCGGACGGCGTCGTGGTCGCCGACAGCCTGCCCGCCGGCCTGAGCTATGTCTCGGCCATACCCGCGCCCAGCTCGCGCTCAGGGCAGAGCCTCACCTGGGCCCTGGGCACCATGGCCGGCAACGCCAGCCAGAGCATCGTGGTGAACGTGCGGGCCGCCACGAGCTTTACGCCCGCCGCGGCGACCACGCAGACCATCACCAACTGCGCGACGATCAGCACGAGCCTGCCCGACACCAGCCCGGGCAACAACAGCGCCTGCGCCCCGACGACCCTCCAGCGCCCCGAGGTGCGGATCATCAAGAGCGCCCCGCCCGTAGCCCTGGTCGGCGAGGCCTTCACCTACGAGCTGCGCTACGAAAATCGTGGCGCCGCCGCCGCCAACGTCACCCTGAGCGACCCGCTCCCGGCCGGGCTAACCTTCATCGGCTTCACCTTCAACGGGGGGCCGTGCGGCTACAGCGCTACGAATCGCGCCGTGGTCTGCACCTTCGGCAGCCTGCCGCCAGGGGTCAGCGACCTGGTGCGCTTCAGCGTGCGCGCCGAGGCGACGATCGGCGGCGCGAGCGTCACCAACAGCGCCACGATCAGCTGCGCGACCCCGGGCGACGACCCCGGCGACAATCTCAGCAGCGCGACCACAAGCATCCTCTTCCCAGACCCCGAGCTCTCGCTGCGCATCGGCCCGCGCCCGCTGCCGGTTGGCGAGCCGGGGACGATCACGGCGACCTACCGCAACGCCGGCACCGGCATCGCGCGCAGCGCGGTCCTGACGGTGACCCACGACCCAGGGGCGAGCCTCGGGGCGGTGCCGGGGGGCTGCGCCTACAGCGCGGCGAGCCGGCAGGCCATCTGCGGACTGGGCGACCTTGCGCCCGGGGCGGCGGGCGAGCTTATCCTGCCCGTGCGCCTGCCGGCCACGCCCGCCGACGCCGCAAGCTTCGGCCCCGACACCTTTGGCGCCACGGCAGAGATCGGCGCGGCCACGCCCGAGCGGCCCGCCGACCAGGGCGACGATAGGGCCGCGGACCGGGTCGATGTGATCCGCCCCAACGTATACGTGACGGCCGCCGGCCCCGACGACACGGCGCGCCTGGCCTGGGGCAGCGGCTTCGTCTACGACGTGGGCTACGGCAACCGTCACTCGGCCCGCCCCGACCTGACCCGCGTGGCCGAGGGCAGCGCCCTCACCATCACCCTACCCGCAGACGTAGACTATCTGGCGGCGAGCGTCCCGCCCACGAGCGTCAGTGGGCAGGTGCTGGTATGGCAGCTGGGCACCCTGGCGCCGCTTCAGGCGGGCAGCCTGCGCATCGCAGTCCGCACGGACGTGCCGGCGGGGTCGCAGCTGCATCTAGAGGCCGCTATCAGCACGGCCACCCCGGGCGACGACCCGGCGGACAACCGCGCGGCGGTCGACACGGCGGTGGTGCGCCCGCCCGAGCGCATCCCGGCGCCGGGCGGCGGCCTGCGCCTCGCCATCCACTCGGAGCTCGACCCGCGCGATGGCGGCGCGAGCGAGACCGACGCGGTGTACCTGACGCCCCCCGGCGCGGCGCGCATCGTGTGGCCGGCGGGCGAGGTGCTCGACTTCACGCCGCGCCTCGACGGCTACAGCCTGGAGGATCCGGGCTGGCCCTTCGAGCACCGCGCGCGCGTGGTGGGCTGGAGCGTAGTGGGCCTCGAGGTCAACGGGCGGACGCTTGAGCCCAGCGGCGCGGATAGCCGGGGCCAGGCGGGCTGCCGCCCTGGCGACGCGCCGCGCCTGACGCCGCGGGCCCTGGCCGGCTGCGCCTACGCCTACGTCGGAGCGTACGCCGAGGGGCGCTCGGTCGACGACTTCCTGCCCACGGCGGCCCTGCGCGAGGCCGAGCTGGCGGGCCAGGCCCACCTCTACTGGACGCAGCCACCGGCGCCGCCGATGCGCGATGACGTCTACCTCTACACAGTCTCGCCGCTCGAGCCGACGCGGCTGACCGTCGAGGTCGAGGTCGAGGTGTGGGTGATCAACGCCTGCCCCGACTTCCTGATCGACCCGCTCGGATCGTGCGGCGTGCCCGTCGAGATGCCCGAGCCGCTCCACGCCACGCAGACAGTGCGGCGGGCCTTCGAGGTCACGCTGCTGGTGCCCCGCAGCGTCGTCGGGCCGGGGCAGTAGTCGCCCGTCCAACGAGGTTGGACGGGTAGAGTAAAGGTCTTTTTCACGGCATAGGGGGTGAAGAGATGTGCTACGCCGATCAAGGGCGCCGGGCGCGCGGGCAGGCAGTGGTCGAGTTCGTCATCGTCCTGGGGGTCTTTCTGGCCCTGATCCTGGGGCTGGTGTGTGTGGGCCAGATCCTGCTGGCGAACTACACAGTGAGCCAGGCGGCGCGGGCCGCGGCCCACCAGGCGGCCATCGAGGGCGGCGCGCCCAGGGCGGCCTACGACGCGGCGGCCCAGGTGCTCGACGCGGGGGTGGGCACCGCCGCGAGCGACGCGAGCGTGGCCGTGGCCTGTGACAGCGACCCCTGCCGCCGCTACGACCCGATCACCGTCACCATCGCCTACACGAGCACCTTCTGGGCGCCGCTGCCGCCCCTCTTCACCGAGTTCTCAGTCAGCGCCGAGGCCACGCGCGCCGCCGAGCGCGACCAGCAGTGAGGACAAAGGAGACGATGATGAGGAGAAAGAGCATATCCGAGCATAGACGCCCCGCGCTCGTCTCTGGCCTTTGGTCTTTGGCCTTCATCCGCCATCGCGGGCAGGCCGTCCCGCTGACAGTGATCATGCTGCCATTCCTGCTGGCCTTCACCCTGATGGTGGTCGAGGTGGCCGAGCGCTGGCTGGAGGTGTCGATGGTAGAGGACGCCCTCCAGCAGGCCACCCGCTCGGCGGTGCAGACCCTTGACTACGCCGCCTTCGCCCGGGGCGAGGCGGGGCTGCGCGCCGCCGCGCCCTGCGTCGCTCAGACCATACGGGAGGCAGCCGGGGGGCCGTGCGCGGACGTGATCGCCGTGGCCGACCGCTACTTCCGCGCCACCCTGCGCGGCGCGCGCGGCCTGGTTGGCGACAGCGCCGAGGCGGCGATCGACGCCGTGGCCGCGCGCGCCGTGTGGACCGTGCTGCCCGCCGGCGGGAGCTGCACATACAGCGACGGCGCCGTGGTCCCGGACGCCCCAACGCCGCTCATCTGCGCCGAGGCCCACCCCACGATGAAGGGCGTCGTCGGCTGGGGCACCTACGCCCCTATGGTCATCGCCGCCGACCGGCTCGACCCCGTGCAACCGTAGAATCGAGGATTGGTCTCAGAGTCTCAGCTAGCTCAAGAAAGGACCCTCACCAATGGCCACCACCCCCAGCACGCCCACCCTCGGCCAGGCCCTCACGCGCAAGCGGGCCAACCCGCTGCCCGCCCTGCTGCTGGCGGTGGGGCTGATCGCTACAGTCGGCTTCGCCATCCTCGGCTACCTCGAGAGCCAGCGCACCGAGGCGCTGGTGGTGCTGACCCGCGACATCCCCTATGGCCAGCAGATCGCCGCCGAGGATGTGTCCACGGTCGAGCTGCCCCTGCACCGCCCGGCCCAGCTCGCCGGGCTCAGCGACCCCGCCGCCGTGGTGGGCCAGTACGCGGCCCGCAGCCTGGGCGTGAACGACCTGGCGCAGCCGGGCATGCTGATGCCGGCGCCGCCCACGCAGCCTGTCTACCCGAACGGCGAGCAGCTCGGCGTGAACATGGTGCCGGTGCCCTTCAGCGTGGCCGCCCTTGGCCCGGTCAGCCACCACGACCGGGTGAACCTCGGCTTCACCGACGCCACCGGCGACCCGGCCCTGTGCGACGCGGCGATGAGCGCGGCGGCCGGCGCGGAGCCCACGCCCCAGAGCCCATCGTCCGCGAGCGGCCCGGCCCTGCGGCCCTACGCCTGCCGGCTGATCAGCTCTGTGCGGGTGCTGTGGATCGACGGCGGCGTCGCGTACCTCGAGATGACCCCCTACCAGGCGCAGGCGATCTGGGCCGTGCAGGCCGCCGGCGTGCAGCTCTGGGGCGAGCGCTACGGTATCACCTCCGACCCGCTGCCCGCCTTCGACCGGCTCGATCTCGGCCAGGTGAACAGCGAGGAGCTGCTGGCCCCGGCGCCTACGCCCATGCCCCGCGAAGACCCGCTCGAGCCCCCATGCATCCCTGGCGCCAACGGCCCTATCCCCGGCGGCGCACGGCCGTAGCCTCAAGAGGAGTAAGAGCTATGTTCCCTGATGAGAAGGACGATGACCTGGCCGCACCCTTCGCCGGATCGCTCGACTACGCCGCCATCACCGAGGAGCTGCAGATGCTCGTCCGCAGCGGCCGTATGCGCGGCTGCTGGGGCCTGCCGCCCGAGGAGGCGTTCGCGCTGGCAGGCGTGGGCGTGGACCTCGACGCGGACGACTGGGCGCGCATCAGCTGGTTTGGGCCGCTCGAGATCTGGCGCGACCCCGAGCACGAGGTGTCGGACATCCTCTACAACGGCCCGCCCGACGAGCCGTTCTACGTGGTGCAGCGGGGCGCCATGGCCTGCACGGGCGTCACCGCCCACCCCGAGTGGATCGCCTGGACGCAGCGGCAGCTGCTGCTGCGCGGCCACAAGCTGCAGGCGTACGACTATGACTGGCCGGCGATGGCCCAGGGCGTGGCCGACCGTCTGCGCTTCGCCATCACCGGCCCGCCCGTCGGCCGCGAGGGGCGCAGCCTCGCCATCAGGCTGCTGCCCGAGCGCTGGCGCACGGTTGACGACCTGGTTCAGGCCGAGGTGATCACCCGCGAGGCGAGCGACCTGCTGCTGGAGGCCCTGGCCTCGGGCGCCTCGCTGCTAGTGTCCGGGCCCACGGGCAGCGGCAAGACCACGCTCACCGCCGCCCTAACCCAGGCGGTGGGCCGGCGCCTGCGGCTCGTCTTCGTCGAGGATGGGGGCGAGCTGCCGCGGGCGCCCAACAGCCTGCACCTCGAGGTGCCCGCCGAGGATGGCGGCTTCTCACGGGCCGTGACCTTCGCCCTGCGCCAGAAGCCGAGCTACATCATCGTCGGCGAGGTGCGGGGCGGCGAGGCGATGGCGATGCTGCAGGCGGCCGCCACGGGCCACCCGGGCATCGGCACGATCCACGCGGGCGGGGTGCAGAGCGCCCTGCGCAACCTCGAGCGCATGGCCATGATCGGCCTGGCCGCCGAGTCGGGCGGGGGTGGCCAGGCCGCCGCCCAGATCGTCCGCGGCCTGATCACCTCAGACACAGTGAGCCTGATCGTCGCGCAGATCGGGCAGACCGCCCGCGGCCGCCGCGCCGTCCTCGCGGTCGAGGAGGTGCTGCGCCAGGGCGCCCAGGGCCACAGCGGCGACGTCTTCCCGACCAACGCCCTCTTCGCGCACGACCCAGGCCAGGACCGCCTCGTCCGCGTCGGCAACGTCAACGCCGCCTGGGGCCTGGGCAGGCTCTAGCGACGAAAGGGCGCCCCAGGATCTATCGCAGCACTACATCAAGCGAAGGAGGATCCCAATGGAGCTGGTCATGTTCACGGCGATGGAGGGATTGGCCGCCCAGGTCGAGCAATTTCGTGACGTCGCGGTGCTAGCGCCCTCGCGCCTCGACCAGGTGATGCGGCTGCTCGAGGGCGCGCGCGCCCCCGAGGCCCTCTACCTAGACGACACCAGAGCCGCGCCCCTGCCCGAGCTATGGCGCGTCGCGACCCAGGCCCGCCGCGTGGGCGTGCGCGTGCTAGTCAACTTCACCGGCGCGGCCCGCGGCGCGCTCAACGACGCGCAGGGCGCCGGGCTCCCCGCCATCGCCGAGCGCGACCCGGCCGCCGTGGCCGCCTGGCTCGGCGAGCAGCTGGGCCTGCGCTGCGGCGAGGGCCTTGGCAGAGGCGCGCTCGTGGCCGTCGGCGCCGCCAAGGGCGGCATCGGCAAGACCTTCGCCACCTGTGTGCTGGCCGAGGGCCTGCGCCGGCGCGGCCTGCGCGTGCTGGTCTGGGACAGCGACATCTCGAACCCGGGCCTGGTGCCGGCCTTCCGCATACCATCGAGCGCGCCCTCGTACCTGCATCTGATCCAGCGCGGGCCGGCCCACTGGGGCCCGGGCGGCATCGCGCCCTTTATCTTCCAGCCCGACCACACGCGGGCCACCAGCGAGGGCTGGGGCGCGGTCGACTTCCTGATCGGCTCCCACGCCGTCGCCCGGGCCGAGAACGACGTGCGCCTGCCCGACTGGCAGAGCTTCTACCAGGGCGTGGCCGCCCTCGAGGGCTACGACCTAGTGCTTGTCGACACGCCGCCCGACTACCTGCGCCGGCCATACGCCACCCACGTGCTCCTGGCCGGCGGCACCGTGGTGCTGCCCTGCCCGCCCGGGGCCCGCGAGCGCATGGGCGTCGGCCACCTGCTCGACCACCTGCGCGACCACGCCCCCGACGGCCTCGACCGCTGCGCCCTACTGTTTATGGAGCCGGAGCGGGGCGTGATCGCCGGGGTGGGCGACGTGGCGGCCATGTTTGCCCGGCGCTACCCGCAGGTCATGTCTCTGGGCACGCTGCCCCGGGCCCCGCGCCTGGCCAGCCTGGCCGACGAGCACGACGGCTACGTGTCGATGCTTGACCTGGGCCCGCACAGCGGCTTCACCGCCGCCGTCCACCGGGTGGGCGAGCAGCTCTGCGCGCGCCTGGGCCTGACCCCGCGCCTGCCCGTGCCGCGCTCGAGCCTCTGGAACCGCCTGGGGTCGCGCCTGCGGGGCGATCGGGCCGCCGCGATCAGCTCGCCGGCCATAGCGTAGGAAGGATAGGCACCTTATGAGCCCCAGACCCCTGACCGTGATCGAGGATGGCGGCCTCGCGGCCCTTGGCCCAGCCCCCGCGCCGGGGGCCGCCCCCGCCACCCTCAGCGACCCGGCGGCCCTCCAGGCTGTGCGCGAGGCGCTGCGCGACAGCCTCCCCGCCGAGCTGCTCGACCCCGTGGCGCCCGCGTCGGCCCGCGACCCCGAGGTGCTGCGCGCCCTGCGCGCCGAGATCGGCGCCCAGGTCGAGCGCGGCTACGGCCCGCTGCGCGGCCTGCCGACCGACGAGGCCTCGCTGCTGCGCCTGTTCCAGAACGCCCTCGGCTGGGGGCCGGCCCAGCCCTACCTCGAC
>JAAXUL010001590.1 GCA_013336035.1 Chloroflexales bacterium | reverse complement strand
GACCCGGGCCGGCTGTCGAACGCCGTCGCCCGCGACGCCCTTATGGCCCGCCGCGACGCCCTCGTGGCCCTGCGCGCCGCCGGCGAGCTTGGCGCTGACGCCCTCGCCCCTGTCGAGGCCGAGCTAGAGGCGCTGGGCTCGCCTGAGCGCACGGAGGAAGAGAGCTATGGGTAGCAGCTCCACACCACCGCTCACCCACCCGGAGACAGCGTGGCTCATCCATGCCGTGACGCCGGCCCTTGTCGTCGTCGCGCTGCTGGTCGCCGGCCTGATCGCGCGGCCCCGGCTCGTGCTCATGCTGGCCGAGGCGCGGGCACGGCGGGCGCGGCGCGCCCTCGAGCGTCTCCCCAGCGCTGATCGGCCCGACCCAGCCCTGCTCTGGATGCCGGAGGAGATGTCGGCAGAGCGCCTTGTCGCCACGGGCCTTGGGGTCACCCTGGCCCTGGCCGCCTGCCTGAGCCTGGTGGCGCCGCTGGCCCTGGCCTTGCCTCTGGGCGTCCCCCTCGCCGCGCTCGCCGCCTGGTGGATTGGCGCCGTCGCCTATCGCCGCTACAGCGCCCGGCTTGACCGGGATCTCACGGCTGCGGTGGGCCGCCTGAGCGCCCTGCTCAAGGCGGGCAGCGGCCTGCGCCCGGCCCTCGAGCGGGTGGTGGCCGACCTTGAGCAGGGCCCCCTGCGGGCCGAGTGGTCGTTTCTGCTCACGCGCCAGGGCCTGCCCCTGGCGGGCGGCGGGATCGCCACGCCCCGTCAGGTGGTGGCGGCCCTCGCCGACCAGACGCCCTCGCGGCGCCACGCCGCCCTGCTCAACCACCTTGGCGCCTCGGTGGGCCAGCCGCAAGAGGTGTTAGCCCGGCGCTGCGAGGCCGCCTACGCCGCCCTGCAGCGCTCGGACCGGCGCCGGGACGAGGCCGTGACCGAGCTGGCGCAGATGCGCTACAGCGGGATGGCCGTGGGCCTGGCCGGGGTGGCCATGGCCGCGTACCTGGCCTGGAGCCAGTGGGAGCGGGTGGTGCTCGCCTACAGCACGCCCCTGGGCTCCGCCGTGGGCATAGTCGTCGTGGCGGCCCTCGCCCTGCCCATCGTCGGCGGCCTGCTGCTTGCCAGGGTGGAGGACAGCGACTACTGAGAAAGGCGGGTTACTCAGGGAGGGCAAGCCCTCCCTGAGGGCATCCCTCCGAATGGAGCTCGACAATGTATGACATCCTGATCGCACCTGGCGCGCCAGCGTACACGATGGCCCTCGCGGGCGCGCTGCTGGCCCTCCTTGGCCCTGCCTTGGCAGATCGCCGGCCGCGGCCAGCGGGCCCCGGCGGCGCCTTATCCGACGCCGGGCGGCTAGTGGCGGGGCAGGCCGCCGGCCTGACTCTGGCGGCCCTGCTCGCCGGCCTTGTGGTCGCGAGCGGGCAGCGCGGCAGCGCGCGGTCCCTGCTGCTCTGCGGGGCCCTGGCCGCCTACCTGGGGCTGGGCGTAGTGCTGCCGCGCCTGCCCCGGCTCCGCCGCGAGCGCGAGGCGGCCGAGCTGCGCCGGCTCACGCCCGGCTTCATCAGCTTCGTGCGGGTGGCCCTGGGCAGCTTCGAGGCGCCGATCG
>JAAXUL010001589.1 GCA_013336035.1 Chloroflexales bacterium | reverse complement strand
CGCCCGGCGGCGGGGCCTCGGGCGCGCTGCCCTTCAGCATCGTGGCGCCCAACCATGCTCCCACCGCCGACGCCGGAGGCCCCTACACCGTCCTCGTCGGCCAGTCGCTCACGCTCAGCGGCGCCGCCAGCGACCCCGACGGCGACCCGCTCACCTACGCCTGGGACCTCGACGGCGACGGCAGCTTCGAGTCGCCGGGGCAGCGCGTCACCTTCTCGGCGGCCGGGCGGCGCGCCGACACCACCCAGGCGGTCGCCCTCCGCGCCTGCGACCCGGACAGCGCCTGCGCCCAGGCGACGACGACGGTATCCATCGAGAGCGACCTGCGCATCGTCACCACCTCGCCCCTGCCCGCCGCGCTCGTCGGCGAGCCCTACAGCACCACCTTTGCGGCCGCTGGCGGCACCCCGCCCTACACCTGGGCCGTGGTGTCCGGCAGCACGCTGCCACCCGGCCTCAGCCTCGACCCGACCAGCGGCCTTCTCAGCGGCACGCCCACCACTGCCGGCGAGTTTGCCTTCATCATCCAGGTCACCGACAGCGACGGCACGACGAGAAGGCGCGAGCTCATCCTCGACCCGCCGCCATCCCCCGGCAACACCGGGGGCCCGTACCGCCAGCCGATCGTGATCACCCCGCCGAGCGACGGCGGCTCGGGCGGGGCGCCCGCCTGCGCCAGCTACGCCGTGACCGCGGGCGCGCTGCCCGACGGCGTCGCCCTCAACGAGACCACGGGGCTGCTCAGCGGCACTCCGCTTTCCGGCGGCACCTACAGCTTCACGGTCGGCTGCACCACCAGCGGCGGCCAGACCGCGACCAGGGCGTTCACGCTCACGATCAATAACCCCGCCCCCACCCTGAGCGCGATCAGCCCGGCGCAGGCCACGGCGGGCGACGCGGCGCTCACGCTCACCCTGCGCGGCAGCGGCTTCGTGCGCGACTCGGTCGTGCGCTGGAATGGCGCCGACCGGGTGACCAGCTACGTCTCGGGCACCGAGCTCACGGCCGCGATCAGCGCCGCCGACCTGGCGGCCGCGGGCACCGTGCAGGTCACCGTGCTCAACCGCGCGCCCGGCGGCGGGGCCTCGGGCGCGCTGCCCTTCACCATCGTGGCGCCCAACCAGCCCCCGGCCCTGACGGCGCCCCACCCGCAGACCGTCCAGTACTCCGACCCGCTGACCGTGACGGTCGCCGCGAGCGACCCGGACGACGCGGGCGCCACGCTCACCTTCGAGGCGACCGGCCTGCCCGACGGCCTGGCTCTGACCAACAACCGCGACGGCACCGCAGCCATCGCGGGCGTCATCCGGGCGCCGGCAGGCAGCTACACGGTGCAGATCACGGTGCGCGACCCAGAGGGACTGAGCGCCAGCGCCGCCCTCGTCATCACCGTGGCCCCCGAGGCGGCGACCATCGCCTACAGCGGCGATCTGGCCGCCGCGCCCGGCGCGCCCCTGACCCTGCGCGCCCGCGTCGTCGAGCAGAGCGATGGCGCGCCGGGCGATCTGACCAGGGCGGCCGTGCGCTTCGAGGTGACGCCCGCTCGCGGCCCCGCCGTCACCTACGGCCCGGCGCCACTCTCTAGCGCGGGCGAGGCCGCGTGGGCGCTGCCGGGCGGGCTGGGCGCGGGCGCCTACC
>JAAXUL010000797.1 GCA_013336035.1 Chloroflexales bacterium | reverse complement strand
GTAGGGGGGTATCCAGGGGGGCCTGGGCTCCCCTGATACCCCCGCTCATAGTGGCGGGGTTTTGGGGAAACCTGGTTTCCCCAAACCCCGCTACAGCTTCTCGGCGATCACCTTGGCCTGGGTGAAGAGGGCGACGTAGTCGGGGCCGCCGGCCTTGCTGTCGGTGCCCGACATGTTGAAGCCGCCGAAGGGCTGCACGCCGACCAGGGCGCCGGTGCACTTGCGGTTGATGTAGAGGTTGCCGACGTGGAAGTCGGCGTAGGCGCGCTCGATGCGGGCGATGTCGGTCGAGAAGAGGGCCCCGGTCAGGCCGTACTGGGTGTTGTTGGCGACCTCGAGGGCGTGCTCGAAGTCGCGGGCCTTGATGATCGCCAGCACCGGGCCGAAGATCTCCTCCTGGGCCAGGCGCGCGTCGGGGGCGATGTCGGCGAAGACGGTCGGGTTGATGAAGTAGCCGCCGTCCTTGAGCAGATCGTGGTCGATCACCTCGCCGCCGGCCACCAGGCGGCCCTCCTCCTGGCCGATCGCCATGTAGCTGCTGATCTTGTCGAAGGCGCCCTTGTCGACCACGGCGCCCATGAAGCTGTCGGGCTCGGCGGGGTTGCCGAGCTTCAGGGCCTTCGTGCGCTCGGCGACGCGCTCGACCATAGTGTCGTAGACGCTCTCGACGATGATCGCGCGCGAGCAGGCGCTGCACTTCTGGCCCTGGAAGCCGAAGGCGGCGGCGACGATGGCGGCGGCCGCCGCCTCGAGGTCGGCCGTCTCGTCGACGACCATGCCATCCTTGCCGCCCATCTCGAGGATGGTGCGCTTGATCCAGAGCTGGCCCGGCTGGCGCACGCTGGCGCGCTCGTTGATGCGCAGGCCGACCTCCATCGAGCCGGTGAAGCCGATGAAGCGGGTCAGGGGGTGGTCGACGATCACGTCGCCGACCGCGGCGCCGGCGCCGGGCACGTAGTTGACCACCCCGGGCGGCAGGCCGGCCTCCTCGAGGATCTCGACCAGCTTGGCGGCGATCACGGGGGCGGCGCTGGCGGGCTTGAGCACGATGGTGTTGCCGGCGACTAGGGGCGCCACGACCAGCCCGGCGGTGATCGCCAGGGGGAAGTTCCAAGGCGGGATGGCCACGCCCGCCCCCAGGGGGATGTAGCGCAGCGAGCTGGCCTCGCCGGGCCATGGCACGAGGGGGTGCTCGCCGCCCTGGAGCCTGAGGGCCTGGCGGGCGTAGTACTCGCAGAAGTCGATCGCCTCGGCCACGTCGGCGTCGGCCTCTGCCCAGCTCTTGCTGACCTCGTAGACCATCCAGGCGCCCAGCTCCTCTTTGCGGCGGCGCATGATCGCGGCGGCGCGCAGCAGCACCTTGGCGCGGGCCTCGACGGGCACGCGCTTCCAGCTGTCGAAGGTGGCGTGGGCCACCTCGACGGCGCGCGCGGCCTGCTCGGGGCTGGCCTTGCTGGTATAGCCCACGACCTTCTTCGGGTCGGCGGGGTTCAGCGAGGCGATGCGCTCCTCGGTGGTGATCCGCTCGCCGTTGATAATCAGAGGGTACGTGGCGCCGAACTGGCCAGCCACGGTGCGCAGGGCGCGCTGCATGGCGGCGCGGCGCTCAGAGGCTGAGAAGTCACCAAATGGCTCATTTCGATACTCGGGCAGCATGGTCGTCTCCTTGCGAAATACCCAGTGGCCTGGATGGAGACATTGTAGCATCATGGGCGAAATGGAGATCTCAATCGTCCTCCCCTTCCGCGACGCGGCGGCGACCCTGCCGGCCTGCCTGGCCTCGATCGGCCGGCAGCGCCGCGCGGCCTTCGAGCTGCTCGCCGTGGACGATGGCTCGGCCGATGAGTCGGCGGCGCTGGTCGAGGCCGCCGCGTGGGCCGACGGGCGGGTGCGGCTGCTGCGCCCCGGGCGCGTGGGGCTGGTGGCGGCCCTGAACCTGGGGCTGGCCGAGGCCCGGGCGCCCCTGGTGGCGCGCATGGACGCCGATGACCTGATGCACCCGGACCGCCTGCGGCTGCAGCGCGACTATCTGGCGGCCCGCCCCGAGCTGGCCCTGGTCGCCAGCCGGGTCGCGCTCTTCCCAAAGGGGCTGGTGCGGGCGGGCTACGCCGAGTATGTGCGCTGGCAGAACCGGGTGCTCACGCCCGCGCAGGTGGCGGCGAACATCTATGTCGAGTCGCCCTTCGCCCACCCCTCGGTGATGCTGCGGCGCGCGGCGGCCCTGGCGCTGGGCGGCTACGCCGAGGGGCCGTTCCCCGAGGACTATGAGCTGTGGCTGCGCATGCACGAGGCCGGGCTGCCGATGGCGAAGCTGCCGCGGGTGCTGCTGGCCTGGCGCGAGGGCGCGGCCCGGGCCTCGCGGGTGGACCCGCGCTACGCCCGCGAGGCCTTCGATGAGCTGCGGGCGGCCTTTCTGGCGCGCGACCCGCGGCTGCGCCAGGGGCGCGATCTGGTCTTCTGGGGGGCGGGGCGGCCGACGCGGCTGCGGGCGCGCCGGCTGATCGGGCGGGGCTTCGCGCCGGCGGCCTGGGTGGACATCGACCCGCGCAAGCTGGGGCAGGTGGTCTGGGGCGCGCCGGTGCGCCCGCGCCAGTGGCTCGATGGGCTGCGGCCGCGGCCCTTCGTGCTGGTCTACGTGACCAACCACGGCGCCTACGACCTGATCTCGGGGTGGCTGGGCGAGATGGGGTACCGCCCGGGGGCGGACTACCTGTGTGTGGGGTAGGCGCCGCCGGGCAGGCTGACGGCGATGCGGGCCAGCTCCTCGATGGGCAGGCGGCCGCCGACGATCCAGCAGCTGTCGGGGCTCGCGCGGGTGATCACGACCGGCAGGCGCTCGGCCGAGACCATGCTCCACGAGGCGCCGATGGCGATGGCGTCGCGCCCGCGCAGCCGGAAGCCCTGCATCGCGGGCGCGGGCCCGTCGTCGAGGTTCCATGGCAGGCTGAGGGTCGCCGCGGGGGGCAGGTGCAGCTCGATCCAGGTGGCCTGGAACCGGCCGCTCGCGTCGACGGCGCAGTAGGCCTCGCCGAGGCGGCGCGCGAGCAGCCCGGCGGGCAGGTGGGCCGGCAGCGGGTGGGGGCGCTCGTCGTCGAGGGGCGCCGGCGCGGGCATAGCCTCGGGGTGGAACATGGCCTCGGCGGGCGCCAGGGCTACGAGGGCGACTCGCAGCCCCGGCACCTGCATGGCGTCGAGCGCGGCGGGCTGGTTAGAGGAGTGGTCCACGCGATGCTCCTGGCTCAGGGCCTACATTATAAGGCAGCTCAGCCCTCGAGGCGGTCCAGCCAGGGGAGCAGCGCGTCGCAGAAGGCCTCGGGCGTCTCGTCGAAGGGGCAGTGCCCGGACGCCGGCAGCAGCGCGATCTCGGCCTGGGGCAGGAAGCGCCGCTTGATGGCCTCGGCGTCCGAGGGCGGGATCGAGCGGTCCTCCTCGCCCCAGATGAGCAGCGTCGGGCCGCTGTACTCGCCCGGCCGCATATCGATGACCAGCTCGCGGCTGGCGCGGGTGACGGCCAGGTACGAGCCCCCGCCGTAGCGGCGCAGCGGGCCGCTGAAGGCCTCGACTAGCTCGGGGGTGACGCGCTCTTTGCGGTGGTAGGCGGCGAGCAGCCCCTGGCGGACGCCCCACTGGTTGGCGAAGATCCCGGCCAGGGCCTCGCCGAAGATGGGCGCCCCGACCAGGTTGAGCAGGAAGTCGTCGGTCGGGGTGAGCGGCCGCTCGTAGAGCTGCATGCCCGAGCTGTTGACCAGCACCAGGCCGCGGGTCAGCTCGGGGTGGCGCCGCGCGACCTCGCTGGCGACCACGCCGCCCATCGAGTGGCCCACAATGATGGCCGGGCCGCCGACCACCTCGCGGAGCACGCGCGCGACCTGGTCGACCCAGCGGGCCTTTGTGACCGGGCCGGCGGGCCGGGCCGAGTAGCCGAAGCCGTAGAGGTCGAGCGCGTAGAAGCTGTGTCGGGTTGCCACCGGGCGCACGATTGGCCGCCAGTGGTCGATCAGGGCCGCGTAGCCGTGGATGAAGAGTACGGGCAGCCCGTGCCGGGGCTCAGAGGCCCAGTAGCGCGTCGGGCCGTGCTCGCCGGGGAGCTGGCTCTCGGTGACGCTGTAGCGTCGCTCGCTGTCGGTGGGGTTAATGGCTGTCGCCATAGGATTGTGTCTTTGCTAGTGCTGGC
>JAAXUL010000796.1 GCA_013336035.1 Chloroflexales bacterium | reverse complement strand
AATTGTTGTGCCCTTGGGGTAGCACCTAGAGCAAACTCTGCTTTGGTCGGTGCCTCCTGGTGGGTGGCATGGAGCGGTACCCAGCGGGGAGGTTTGCCATGAAGGTCATCTTTCCGACCTGTGCCGGCATCGATGTCCACAAGCAGTTCGTGGTGGCCTGTCGCCTCCGGCTCCAGCAGGGGCACCCGGAGTATGAGACGCGCAGCTTCGGCACGATGCGCGACGATTTGGAGGCCCTGGCCGCCTGGCTGCTCGAATGGGGCTGTACCCATGTGGCGATGGAGAGCACCGCGGTCTACTGGCAACCCGTCTTCAATGTCCTCGAAGGCCAGCTGCAGGTCTGGCTGGTGAACGCGCGCCATGTCAAGGCCGTGCCCGGGCGCAAGACCGATGTGCATGATGCCCAGTGGTTAGCCGAACTGCTCCAACACGGCCTCCTGCGCCCCAGCTTCATCCCCGACCGCGCGCAGCGCGACCTGCGCGATCTGGTCCGCTATCGGCAAACCCTGGTGGAGGAGCGCAACCGGATCTGCAATCGCATTCAGAAGGTGCTCGAAGTCGCGTGAAACGGGGCAGCCAGGCTCGGGAGTTGGTATACTGAAGGGTTCGGGCGAATTGATGTTCGCCCTCCCGAGGTGTCCTATTGATGATCCCCTTTCCCCTTCCTGGGTGCGTGGTAACGGGCACGGTGCAGATTGACAAGACACTCGTGGTCGATGCCCACACCACGGCAGTCATAGGGTTCTGTCCCACCTGCCAGCACCACGCGACCCGCGTGCATAGCCGCTATCTGCGGACTCCCCGCGACCTCCCGGTCTTGACCCAGCACGTTCAGTTGCGGCTCCTGGTACGCCGGTTTTTCTGCGACCAGCCAGCCTGTCCGCGCCGGACCTTTGCGGAAGGCCTGCCTGAGCTTCTGCCGCGCAAGGCCCAGCGCACCACCCGGCTCACCGCCACCCTCCACGACATCGGCGCCGAGGTGGGCGGCACCGGCGGGGCCGCCCTCGCGGGGCGTCTGCGCATCCGAACGAGCCCCGATACCATCGTGCGGATCCTCCGCTGCCACGCCTGCGCCCCCCTCCCGACGCCCCGCGTCCTGGGTGTGGATGATTTCGCCCTCCAGAAAGGGCGGGTCTATGGCACCATCCTCGTGGATATTGAGCGCGCCGCGCCGATCGACCTCCTGCCCGATCGCCGCCCGGAAACCCTGGCGGCCTGGCTTCAGGACCATCCCGGTGTGGATATTATCACGCGGGATCGCTCCACCGAGTTCACCCGCGGGGCGACGGATGGCGCCCCCGCCGCGATTCAGGTGGCCGACCGTGGCACTTGCTCACCAATCTGCGTGAGGCCGTCGAGCGCCTGCTGCAGCGGCGCCTGCCGGACCTTGCACGTCGGCCTGCGCCTACGGTCGCTGACGACGAACCACCAGGCGCCGCCCGAATCTTCCCGCAGCGTAGTTCGGCACGGGTCCGGGCCGCGCGCCAAGCGCGGCGCGAGCAGCGGGCGAGTCGCTTCCAAGCGGTCCAGGAGCTGACCCAGAAGGGCTTGAACATCCTCCAAATCGCGGACTACCTCACCCTCAGCCGGCAAACCGTGCGCCGGTATCGTGGGGCGACCGCGGTGCCTGAGGTGGCCCCACCGCGCCCCGAATCGTCCCTGCTCACCCCCTACCTGGCCTGGCTCCAGCAGCAGTGGGCGGCGGGCGAAACCAACGCTGCCGCCCTGGCGCGGGCGCTTGCGGCCCAAGGCTATCGCGGTGGCTACCGGCAGGTGGCCCGCTGGGCGCAGCAGCAGCGCGCTGCGGATGGGACCTCCCAAGCCGCAACCCGCCGACTGTGTGCCACGGTCCAGCAGCAACTGGTCGAGACACCAAGCGCAACGCAGCGCAGCAGTACGCTCTCGGGGAGTGCGCGGCAGGTGGTCTGGCTGCTGGTACGCGATCGCAGCGCGTTGGAACCAGAGGAGGACATCCAGCTTGAGCAGCTCCTCGCGGATCCGGAACTGGCGCAGACGTACCCACTCGTGCAGCAATTTCAGCAGATGGTGCGGCACCGGCAAGTTGAGCAGCTTGACCCGTGGCTGGAAGCGTGTTCGACCGCAGGCGCCAGCGAGATTCAGACCTTTGCCGCTGGGATCCGCCAGGACGGTGCGGCCGTTCGTGCGGCCTTGACCCTGCCCTACAGCAACGGACCGGTCGAGGGCCAGATTACGCGGCTGAGGCTGCTCAAGCGGCAGATGTATGGGCGCGCGTCGCTCGATCTGTTACGACGACGGGTGGTCTACCGGCGCTGATTCACGCGACTTGCGGAAGAGCCACATTGGGTGACAACTTTATACTATGGTTCGTCAGCAGAAGGAGGTTCATCCGTGGTCGAGGAAGCCTACTACACCGCCGAAGAGGTCAGCAAGCTCTTCCGCGTCACCAAGGCGGCGGTGTACAAGTGGATTCGTGAGGGGAAGCTGGGGTTCGTCTGGGTGGGCTCCGAGAAGCGCATCCCGACCTCAGCGATCAAGGACTTCGTCCGACCGGGGAATCCTGACGAGTCGGTGCTTCGCCAAAAAAACGTAGCGCCCACCCTGGGGTAACCAGGAATGGGCGCCGAATATTCGTGGCAGACGGTGTAAGTTTCCGAGGCAAGCAGCGCTGCCACTGCCGCCCACACGCCCTTTTGCTGATGCATTGAGCGTCTGAGCTATTGCCAGGCCCATCGTAACCTGCTGGCGCCCTATCTCACGACAGTGCGCTGGCCACGACGGGACCTTAACAATCATCACCAGCATGAACCACAGCGCCGCCCGGTGAGGGGCGGCGCGCATGGCCGAAGGTGGCGGGGAGAGGGAGATTCGAACTCCCGAGGGTTTTTTAAGCCCTACTCGTTTTCGAGACGAGCACGTTCAACCGCTCCGTCATCTCCCCATGCAACGGCGTTCATTATACGCCGTTACACGGAGGAGTCAAGTTCCTACGGGTTCGTGGGCGCCGGCTCGGCGGGGGTGACGGGGGCGGCCGGCTGGGTCTGGGGCGCGGCCGGCGCTGGGATCACCGTGGTTGAGCCGCTGCCAGCCATCTGGTTGAGCAGCAGGGTCAGGTCGGTGTTGGGGTCGACGAACCACATATTGCCGTTCTGCAGCATCTCGACCATCAGCTCGCGCTTGCGCAGCTCGAGGAGCTCGGGGTTCTCGCGCCAGTAGCGGCCCTGGATGGTCCGCACCTGGGAGTCCCGGCTGGCCGCCTCGAGCGCCGCCGCCGTCTGGCCCTTCTCGCGGGTCAGGGCCACCGTGGCCTCCTGCTCGGCCTGGAACAAATTGTTGGCCTGCTGGGCCTCGATCTGCTCGCGGCGCTTCTGCTCGGTCTCGATCTGCACCTCCAGGTTGGCCTTCTCGGCCAGCAGCTGCGCGTACTGCTCGCCCACCTCGATGTCCAGCACTTTCACCGCCTCGAGGTTTACATAGATCTGGTCCACGGGGGCCTGCTGGCCCTCGCTGGGGGGCGTGCGCAGGAACTGGTTGATGCGCGTGCTGAAGCCGTTGCGGTCCGAGAGGGCCTGGTCCAGCGTGAACTGGGTGCTAGAGCTCTTCAGGGCGTCTTTGATGAAGCCGTCGAGGAAGCTGGTGAGCTGCTCGTCGCTCACGCCGATGCGCCCGTACTGGTCCTTCAGCGACTGCTGGTCAACCTTACGGCTGTAGTCCACCTGGATGCTGATGTCGTAGAGCTGCTTGTCGCTGCTGGCGACGTTCTGTGTGATCTCGCGGGTCTGCCGTCGGATGTTCACAATCTCGACGTTCGTGAAGGGGGCGAAGGGCCGGAAGAAGATCCCGGGCTCCTGGATGCCCTCGACGCGGCCCTGGGTCACGATGATGCCGCGCTCGCCCTCGTTGATCTGGGCGAACTTCATCGTCGAGAGGCCGATGCCGGCGATGATCAGCACAAGCAGCGCGCCGCCGATCAGCCCCGCCCTTGACCCGATGCCCGCCACCCTGCCCGGAGGAGTGCTACGTGGTGCCATTGCTGCCTCGCCTATCTATTCGTAATCTGCGTGCCCCAGCTCAATTATAGAGGGGCGCGCTACGGGATTCTTTCCCGTCACGATGATGATACGCGGCAGCGGCAGCGCAGGTTTCATATGGGCGCCCCGCGGGCGCCCGTAGAGCTTATCGTCAGCGTGCCAGGCCG
>JAAXUL010000161.1 GCA_013336035.1 Chloroflexales bacterium | reverse complement strand
GTGGCTTCCCTCAGGTCAGAATGGCGCGCTAGCGCCCAACTGCGTAAGTCCTAACGCAATCTAAACACCGCCCCGTTAGACTTGTCCCGTGCCATTCAACAACTATCGAGCTGATCTGATCTGAGCTGATCTGATCGGAGATAACCGCTATGACGACTGACCTGCTCACGCTTGCCCAGGGCGCCGTGCTGAATCTGGCCGTCGCGCTCGTGATCGTCCGCTTCATCTACACGCGCGGCAGCCAGGAGAAGCGCTACGTCTTCTCCTTCCTGGCGCTGAACACGGTGATCTACTTCGTGCTCGGCCTGCTCACCAGCGTGGAGCTGAGCATCGGGGTGGGCTTTGGTCTGTTCGCGATCTTCTCGGTGCTGCGCTACCGCACTGAGGAGATGCCGATCCGCGAGATGACCTACCTGTTCGTGCTGCTGGCCCTGCCGGTGATGAACGCGGTGCTCATGCCGACCGGGGCGGTCGCGCAGCTGCTGCTGGCGAACGGGATGGTGGTGGCGGTGCTGTTCGCACTCGAGCGGGGCTGGGGCTTCCGATTCGAGGCGAGCGGCCGGGTCGTCTACGAGCGGATCGATCTGATCCAGCCGGGGCGGTACGAGGAGCTGCTGGCCGACCTGGGGGCACGCACCGGGCTACCGGTGACGCGGGCGACAGTCGGGCGGATCGACTTCCTGCGCGATGCCGCCGAGGTCACCCTCTACTACGACCCGGCGGCGCCCGCGGCCCAGTCTACCCACCAGCGCGCGCAGGACAACAGGCTCCCCCTCCAGTACGAGCCATCGCCCGAGCGCTGAAATGCCCTCCGGCGATAATCTTGAGCCAAATGCCTGTCACACAATACGCACCGTGAAGCGCCCTGCGCGCGCCGACGCGGGTCCACGTGCAGCTCTTCGCGCCGCGACTGCGCGGCGTGATCATCTAGCGTCGAGGATGTCGCCTGGGGTTCAGCCTCGTCCACACCCCTGCGTGGCGTTCTCTAGTGGGCTGGCACACCACCCGCGGCGATGGTCCGGGCGGTGCGGGCGAGCTGAGTCGAGAAGCCCTGCTCATTATCGTACCAGGCCGCAACCGTCAGCAGGGTGCCGTCGAGCACCTGGGTGAGCGGCAAGTCGATCAGCGAGCCATGGGGGTCACCGACGATCCGCGCCGAGGGCCACTCCTCCTCCAGCACGTCCATCACGCCCTGGAGCGGTGCGCTCGCGGCCGCGCTCCGAAACGCCGCGATCACCGCCTCGCGGCTCGTTGGTCGCTCGACGACCCCGGTCAACTCCACAATACTGCCCGTGCGCACGGGCACCCGGTACGCCTTCCCGGTGACGTTGAGGTCGGGCCAGATCAACTTCAGGGCCTTCGCCGCGCCCGATGACGATGGGATAATATTTTCGGCGGCGGCCCAGGAGTCGCGCCGGTCGGCCATGGGCTGGTCGGTGAGCGACTGGGAGTTGGTGTAGGCGTGGGCGGTGGTGAAGAAGCCGTGGCGCAGACCCCACTGCTCGCGGACGACTTTAATGACCGGGGCCAGGGCGTTGGTGGTGCAGCTGCCCATGGCGATGATCTTGTGCCGCTCAGGGTCGAACTGCTCAAGGTTGATCCCCGGCAGCAGCACGGCGTCG
Source organism: Chloroflexales bacterium (assembly GCA_013336035.1). Lineage (GTDB taxonomy): Bacteria > Chloroflexota > Chloroflexia > Chloroflexales > Chloroflexaceae > CAIWXH01. The sequence goes on along the minus strand of JAAXUL010000161.1, from coordinate 10,021 downwards.
GCGTCCTGCTGCGTCTTGCTGACCGTGCTGACGAGCACCCGGCGCGCGCCGCGGTCGAGGTGCGGCTGCGCCCCAGGCCGCGTAACGGCCCGGCCAGTGCAGTCGATCACCAGCTCTACGCCCAGAGCGCCCCAGTCCGGCAGCCCGTCCCGCACATTGAAGTATGGGATCGACACCTCACCGACCCGCAGCTCTTGCCCGTCGGCCGAGACCGGCTCGGGCCAGCGGCCGTAGTTGCTGTCAACGGCGAACAGTGCGGCAAGCGTCCTTACGTCCTGCACGTCCGAGATCGCCACCGGCACGAAGCCGGCGTCCTTGAGTGCTGCCCGCAGCGTCGACCGGCCGATCCGCCCGAACCCGTGGATAGCAATCCGTACCATGAGAGACACCTCCTCCGCAGCTTGCGGTCACCCTTAGCGCCTGCTGGCGCCCTGCCGTGCTCACGCAACGAACAGATCCCCCCCGACGAGCGCCATCGCCACGCCGGCCTGGCCGAGCCAGCGCTTCCCCCGCCGGCTCTCCAGCAGGGGCGCCCCGCCCGCGGCACCCACCAGATGGAGGCCGGCGGTCGTGACCAGAAAGCCCGCCGCGTAGCTCCGGGGCTGTTCCGTCCCAAGGATCAAGACCGACAGGGCGATGCCCAGCTCTCTATCCCAGGCACCTGGGATTGTCCGACGCCCACCCCTGCACCTAGCACAATTGAGGCCAGGAGCGCCGCGATCAGGCGGAGCGCCGGCGCGGCAGCGCGGCCAAGGAGCGCGCCCCCACCGCCGAGGGCGATCACGGCGGCGAGCCAAGCGCTCGCGTTGAGTCGCCCGAACGCCCTTGGGAGCAATGCCGGCGGAATCAGGTCGCCGGCCAGCGCTGCGCTCATAGAGCCGCCGACGGTAAATCCGAGAACGTTTTGAGCGCGTCTACGCCCTCACCGAGATGGTCGCGCCTGCGCATCTGATCTACGAAAGCGATGAGGACGAGGCTGACCGCTTCTTGCTCAAAAAGGAAATCAGCTTCTCCGGGCTGGCACGCCTCAAGCGCGAGGCTGATGCGTTTCACGGGCGCGGCGAGCGCTCCGTCGCGGCGTGCAGCGCGTCGAGGGCCGCGACGAAGGCTGAGAGAAGGGACGTGGGTGCGCTCACGCGCGCTTGCTGTGGTCCACGGCCTTGAGGATCTTCAGGTTGAGCACGAGGAAGCGCCAGAGCTGAAAGGGCTTGAAGCGCATCCAGAAGCGGTCTTTGTCGGTGATCTCCATCGTCGCCTCCTACTCGGGGATAATCTGCCAGCCGGGGCGGGCCCGGAACTTGTGCATGAAGGTCTCGTGGACCATGCGCTTCATCCAGGCCCCGCTCGTGCCCAGCTCCATGTGGGTGACGAACAGGTCGCGCCCCGCGCCATTGGGGTAGCGCTTGTAGTCCGGCACGACCGGGTACATAATGATCGTCGCCGCCTCGCCATCCCAGAGCGAGTCGCCCAGCGAGGCGACGCAGGCCGCGAACATCTCGGACATGCGCTCCTTGTGGCGCATCTCCTTGCCCATCGCGAGCTCGGCGATGTTGAGCGCGGTGACGCGGCCGATGATGCTGGCGATCATGCCGGTGCGCGGCGGCGCGGCGCTGATCGCGGTGCCGTTGGGCGTGACGTGGGGCCGTGAGATCGGCCCGGGCGGGGCGAAGGCAATGCCCGCCGCGAAGATGGTCGGGTAGCTCGGGTTCTGGTAGGTCGCCGGCCAGGCCTCCGGCTGCTGGCGCAGCGTCTCGTAGTCCAGGCCGTAGACCGCGTCCACCTTCACCAGGCCCGCCGGGGTCACCACCTTCTCCGAGATATCGCTGCCGTCGGCGCCGATATACTTGATCGGCTGCCCCGTGAACTGGGGGATGAGCATGGCGAAGTCGTAGGCGGTCTCGCCATAGCGGCCCGCGTAGTCCTCCCAGACGATGCGCTTGGCATCGACCTCGCGCACGCCCTTCTGCACCTCCCACTTGACCCCGTAGTCCTTGTAGACCGCGGTGATGAACTCCTCGCTGGAGGTCAGGCGGCCCTTGTAGCGCGCGTGCAGGCCGCCGACGCCGAAGTCGCCGAGGGCGGGCTCGTTCGAGAGGTAGAGCAGCTCGGCGCGGTCGCGCAGGCGGCGCTTGACCAGGTCTTTGTGGAGGTTCGAGATGTACTCGAGGGCCGCGCCCTGGCAGGTGGCGCCAGGGTGGCCGGTGCCGACCACGAAGCGCAGCCGCTCGCCCTTCTCTAGCCGCCGCACGCGCTCGAGGTAGGCGTCGCGGGCGGCGACCGCGTGGTCGAGGGTGCAGATCGAGACGGTGTTGCCCGCCTCGGGGCCAAGCCCGGGCGTGGCGGCGAAGTTTAGCTTGGGCCCGGTGGCGATCAGCAGGTAGTCGTAGGCGACGCGCTCGGGCGCGCCGCGGTCGTGACGGTCGACCACGACATAGCGCTCGTTCGGGTGGACCTCGGTGACCTTGCCCTGGACGAAGCCGACGTGCATGCGGTCGTAGACCGGCTTGAGCGGGATGGTGGTCTGGCCCGGGGGCATGGTGCCGACGCCGACCCAGACCCACGAGGGCACAAAGCCGAAGTAGTCGTAGCGGTTGATCACCGTGATGTCGTGCTGCTTGCCGAGCTTCGAGCCCAGGTAGAGCGCGGCGGTGTGGCCGGCGAAGCCGGCGCCGATAATAACGACACGGGCCATGCTGGCACCTCCTTGTGGCAGCGTGCTGCGGGGCAGCGCTATGTGCGGGGTGTTCGTTCCTCTTTGATGCAGCTGAGGCCCTGGTGGTAACAGGCTGTCCCGGCGCGCGTCGAGGCACGAGCCCTTTGCCGCGTGGGTGGTGGCGGAGCAGGCCGCGTGGCGACCTCTCGCCGGGGTAATGGGCTGCGCGCGCCGGATTACCCGTGACCGCTTACCGGGGCTCGCTGCAAATGGCATCATCCCCCTCGGCGAGGGGTGACTTCGAAATCAATGTAGACGTTGAGTCGGTCATTGCCGGCCACCATACGCCATATTCCAGTTACATAATGGGGCTTTACCTCCCAGGACCACGTGACATGGCCATTTGCGTCGGCCTTAAGTGTCTGGCAGAAAATAGACTCTTTTTCCTCTGCCCCTGGTGGCGTGGCCCAGGCCGTCAGGTGTTCGTTGGGGAGGAACCCCTGTGCCTCGAAGCTGATAGTCTCGCCTTGCGGCACGGCTTGCCTGTCCGCCCTTCCATCATGCGTTATCAGGGGCCCGCCGGCAGGTGTGGCGGTGGCCTCGGCCGGGGTCTGGGTGGCCGTAGCTAGCTCGGGCGTGGCGGTGGCAGTCAGCGTGGCGGTGGCCTCGGCCGGGGTCTGGGTGGCCGTAGCTAGCTCGGGCGTGGCGGTGGCCTCGGCCGGGGTCTGGGTGGCCGTAGCTAGCTCGGGCGTGGCGGTGGCAGTCAGCGTGGCGGTGGCCTCGGCCGGGGTCTGGGTGGCCGTAGCTAGCTCGGGCGTGGCGGTGGCAGTCAGCGTGGCGGTGGCCTCGGCCGGGGTCTGGGTGGCCGTAGCTAGCTCGGGCGCGGCGGTGAATGTCGTCGTCTCTGTCGGTGCAGCTGCTAAGGTCGCCGCTTGTATCGCTAGCGCAGTCCCGGTCTGCGCCGTCACGATCCGTGCTGTGGCCGTGCTGTTGATCGTCGGCGTCGAGGCGATAGTTGCCGCCGGCGTGTTTGTGGCCTGGGCTACGATGGGGTTCGTGACGGCTGCCGTGGACGCGCTGATCATAAGCGATGGCGCCGTGCTCTGGGCTACACCGCCCGCCTGTTGCGTAGGGATTGCTGTCGCCTCTGAGGAGCCTGGCAGGCCCCCCTGTCTCAGCATAAGGATGGCGAGCACCGCGGCGAGTAGCAGTGCTGCGCCGCCGATGAGGAAGGGTGACAGCTTGCCGCGGCGTGGATCAATGCCGTACTGGATGACGGCTGCGCTCGTGTTGTGCCCGTCAGATGACCCTCTGCGCTCGCGGGCTTTGGCGACGAGCTGATCGGCCGCGGCCTGGGCGGGCAGCCCTATGGCGAGCGTGGCTAGCTCAGCTTCGGCCACATTGCGCCAGACCTCGGCGCTGCACAGCGCCAGCGCATCGCCGGGCCGCAGATTAACCACGAAGCTGTAGCGGTTGTCGGCTCGTCCCGATAGCGGGATCTGAAGGATTGCGCTCTGGCCGAGCAGATCCTTCCCGCTCTGCTCGCTCGTGCACCATACAATCTGCTGGCCACGGATCTGATAGACCCGGCTGCCGCCGACTGTTAAGATGTAGGCCTGCTGTTGATCAAGCGCCGCCGCGGCGATCGTTGTGCCGAACCGGCTCGCCTGCCCTTTGTCGGAAGAGCTGCGAAAGCTATAGATCGTACTGTTGGTGCGATTGACAGCGTGCTGTAGGCCGCGCAGCTGGTCCCCGTCTGCGTGGCTGAAGTAGTGTTCGCTAAACGTTGTGGCCGCAAGGCGACTCGCCGTCCATCCCAGGCCATCGCCGGGCTGCCCGCCCGCGATGACCGCCAGCATACCGCGACGGCCGTTGCCCGATGGCGCGGCGACACATGTCGCAAAGCCTAGATTCTGCCCAGGCCCCGTGGCATCGGTGCAAGCTCCGTAGGAAACCGCAACGACACCCTCGCCGGCACGCTGATCCTGATTCCATTCTCGTGAGGTTGCCATGTTGCCACCCTCCCCGGGCTTGATCGCGCTGTGGCCGCTAAGGCCCCGCCGTGGCTGTGCTTAGCGGGATCGGTGTTATTGTTGGGGCAGCCGTGCTGGTCGAAGCAGGGAGACTCGTGCTCGGTTGCAGGCTCGGTGGCGTAGCCGCCCGGGTCGGGGCAACGGTTGTCGGTGTCGCTGCCGGGGTGTGCGTAGGGGGCGGGGTGCTTGTCGTGTATGGTGTGGCACTGCCCGCGGGCGGCGACAGCAGCGGGCCAGCCGCGTATCCAATGAGCAACGACGCCAGCATGAGTAGGATGATCAGACTCAACCCGAACAATGCTAGCTGATTGGGGCTCCGTCCCCGCAGCAGCGGTCGCTTGATCGTCCCAGGCTGCTTGATCTCTGGCAGCAGATCGAGATCGCGGACAAGCTGCTGCATCGACTGGTAGCGCTGCTGAGGGTCCGTGGCGATGGCCCTCAGGATCAGCTTCTCCAGGCTCTCTGGAACAGCGGGATTCATCGCGGTTGGACGACGATCTTTGGCGATCTCGGCCTGTGACGTAGCGGCCTGATCGAACGGCGTGTGCCCCGTGACCATCTCGTAGAGCACGACGCCAAGCGAGAAGATATCCTGCTGGGGGGCCGCAGGCGCGCCGGCCGCGCGCTCTGGGGCCATGTAGGCTGGCGCGCCATAGACCGACGACATATAGGGTCGCTTGCTTGACCAGGCGACCCCGAAGTCGACGAGGACAGCCTGTGGCACATGATGGCGCAGGGACGCAGGGGGGCGGCGTAGTAAGATGTTAGCCGGCTTTACATCCAGATGGACGACCCCCTGATTGTGGAGGTAGGTTAGCGCCTTTGCGATCTGAGTGGTGATCTCGACGGCCCCGTCGCAGCTAAGTGGCCCGCAGATCTTCAGTAGCTGCTCAATGGAGCCGCCTGGCACATACTCGACGGCTATATACCAGGGCGATTGTGGGTTGGCTGGCTCGGCCTTCGCAACATAGGTGTGGTGATCTGTCGCGATAGTTCCAACTGGGATGGGAACTATCTTCAAGATATGCGCATGGTCAAGCTTCTGCAGCAGATCTGCCTCGCCCTTGAGCACATCATTGCAGCCATTGCTGTCGGCGGCAACCTTTAGCGCCACTGGTGATGTGCCGCTGTATTCCTGGCGTAGACGGGCGAGGTAGACTGTCGCCATGGCCCCGCTCTGACCACCAGGCAAGGTTGAGAGGATCTCATAGGGGCCGATATGACTTCCGGGCGTAAGCACGTGCCGTCACCCTTTCGACTGTTCTGGTTGTAGGGGGCTGGCGGGCATCTGGTTTGTGCCGACGGGATAGCTCTCACTCGTATCGCTGCGAAGCAGCTGTAACGTTATCCGACCGAGGGTGAGCAGATCGCCGGGGTTGAGCAGATGCGGCACGTTGACCGCAAGCCGCTTGTTATTGATGCACGTCCCATTTGAGCTGCCGAGATCGACGACGCGGAGCTGGTTGCTTTGCCGTTCGATGATGGCATGCTGGCCTGTGACATACGGGTCATTCAGCAGCAGATCCACGCCCGCCTCGTTCGCGCCGATGATGGTACGTTCGCTCAGCAGCGGGTACTCTTTCCCGGGGGTGGCGCCATAGCGCACCATCAGTACGTAGTCAGCTTGAGGCAGCTGTGCTATGGCCTGGTCTCCGTGGGGGATGGGGAGGGTTTCACGGAGCACGCGCGGTTCAGCTCTTTGCGGCTGACGTCCGATCCACCTTAGGATGACAAGGCCGAGGAGCAAGACCAGCACGAAGAGCCCGAACAGCCAGAGGAGCGATGGCGATATGCCGTTGCCGGGGCGGGCGTCGGGGGTTGTGGTTGTGACTGGCGCAGGCGCCACGGGGCCTGATGGGGGCGCCTCTTGCCGATCTGCCGCTGTGATCGCAATGGGATTGTGATCTGGAGGGATGTCCACCTCAAGCGTGTGTTTCCCTGGTGGTAAGCTGCTCAAGAGGTTGACGATCGGTATCAGGGTTGGCACGGTAAAAGGCCGGGTAGCTGACAGCACTCCATCTCCCACGGTCAAGCTGATCTCCCCGCTGCTCTGCGTGACAGCAGAATCCGAGATGTAGGTGATGGCGAGCTGGACGCGCCGGGCCTGGATTGGTCCGGCGACCTGCTCTGCAAAGGTCTGCCGCACAGCGTCAGCTTGCGTAGGATCCTGGGCAAAGAACTTGACGAAGCTGCCGGGCGGGCGGGTCGTCACGGCGGCGTAGGCCCTGAGTTGCTCGAAGCGCGCCCGGTAGCTGAAGCCGGCGTCGGCCTCCTGGTCGAGCGGCCCCAGATCTTGTTCGTCGTCGCCGAGGCCAACCGCGAAGATTGAGACTGTCCCCGCATAGCGCCGAAGCTTTTCCAGCATAGGTCCGGGAACGTCGGGCGTGGCGCATTTGTTCTCAATCAGCGCGTCCGCCATGTCGTCACAGCTATCGCCAAAGACAACGATCACCTTCTGCTGTCGCGCCTCCGCCTTGAGGGTCAGCTCATCGAGCGCGGCATCGATTGCCCCCGATAGATTGGCCTTGGCGTTAGGGTCGGCGAGATCGTTGGCCGCGCTCACTAGCCGGTTCTTGGGAAAGATAGTAGGGATGCGCTTGTCGGTCGAGCTGGGGCTGAGCAGGTTGCCTACTTTGCTGCCGTCGGCTCTCTCGCGATCAAGCGGCAGCACGAGTTGCACATCGCGGTGAAAGGCGATGACGCTGATCGGGTTGGCCACCGGGAATGTGGGGTTCAGCGCGTAAACAAGGCTGAGCGTCTGGCTAATCGCATCGGTCAGGCGGCTGGCGCTACCCGGCATCCCCTGGCCGCGCATACTGCGTGTCAGATCAATAACAACAGCGAGGGCCACCCCGGTGGTGATTGGCTGCACGGCGCTGATCTGGGTGATCGGCACACCATTTTCCTGCGCCTGGAGCGTGGAGGGCGCGGGTAGTTGACCATCTGACACCGCGACATAGGCCGTCACCTCAGGGTAGCGCGACGTATCGATCGAGGTAATCTCGATCGATCGCGGCTCCTGTGCCGAGATCGGCTGCGCTCCGAGTGATGTCAGTCCAGCGATCACCAGCAGCGCAAGCAGTAAATAGAGTCCTTTCATGGCGCGCTCTCTCTATTGAGGGCCGACGGCTGAGCCTGCGCGGAGCACCGCTATGGTCCTACGATCAGCTCATGCTGGCGCGTGGGCTGGCCACGGATGAGATTGGTATACCAGGCCCCGAGCCCGGCCTCAGGCTGTCGTTCAAGATCCTGCACCTGCCCACAGAAGGGCGGTGGCGTGGGCGCTGGAGCTGGAAGGGCTATGGCCGGCGTCGGGACGGCTGTGGCGGCAGAATCCCCGGTCGCTGTGGGCACGGGGTCGATATTCTGTATCGCCACCTGGGTGTCGGTGCGGACGCCTGCGCGCACCGGCACGCGGTAGTCTAGTGCGCCCCTCCGCACCATGACATAGGCTCCCTGCGGAGACACGTTTATAGCCTCAGGCGCCACCCAGCAGACATCATCACTGGTCAGGCGACGCACGACTGTGATCTTGACCGGTTTGTTCTCGAGCAGAGGCTGGCGGTCGTAGTCGTCGGGCAGATCGAGGCTGAAGATCACGCTCTGGGTCTGGCCTGGGGCGGCAACGTTCAGGTCAGCTGCAGGCGCCAGACTGATGGGCCGGGCCGTGACTGAGAACGCTGCGGTGGCGGAGGGCGACGGGAGTGACACGCTTACTGTGCTCAGCTGGTCGGTGAAAAGCCCCTGGAGCTGGTCGGCGCTGAGCTCGGCGCGAACTTCGAACTGTAGCGGGGTGAGTGCGATCAGGGCAACGGGCGTGCCGGCCTGGGCCTGATCGCCCGGCTTGATCGTCAGCGCTACCACCCGGCCGTCACTGGGCGGGGAGAGATAGCTTTCCTTCCATCTCTGCTCAGCCTGCTTGAGGAGACTCTCCGCGTCAGCAATTGCCTTCTCCTGATCGGCCAGGCTCCGCTCTACGATAGCGTCGAGCGCGCGCTGCGCAGTATCAGCCCGGGCCCGCGCCGCATTTAAGTCCTTGTTATCCCCGCTTGCCAGAGCTTCCACGCCCTTCTGAGCTTCGGCAACCCTGGCCTCTGCGCCCTGGACCAGGGTCACCTCTTGCTGGCGGGCGAGATCATAGGCGAGTGTGGCGTCTTGCAAAAGGCGCTGCGTATCGCTTAATACCTGTGCGGCGAGTACTACGGCATCCCGAAACTGTTGCTTCTCAAGGTCGTTTAGCTTTCTGTATTTCGTTTCGACTCCCCCCTGGCTATTCGGCTCTTTTTCTGTCGGGTGCCGACCGGTCTCCTGGACGCGCTGGTTTTCCCAGACCGCCTGGCTATAGCGTTGCTCAGCCTCGTGTTGCGCATTCAGCGCATTCAGCATCCGATTCTCGGCCTCTGTTTTCGCGGCCGACGCGGTGCTGATTGTGTCAGTGAGCGCGCGCGCTGACGCGATAAGGTTTTTCTCAGCCGCCGCGTAGAGATCCTGTTCACCGCCTGATGAGAGGCGCTGGAGGTCTTGCTTTGCCAGCTCTAGGTCCTGCGTTGCCTGGGCCTGGTCGCGCTCTTGCTGGCGCTGCGCCTGCTCTAGATCGCTCTCGGCTTTTTCAAGGCCGCGCAGCGCCGTGAAGCAGCCCTGTCGCAGGGCCTCCTCTTCTTCGAGCACGGCGATCCAGTTGACTGGCTCGCTTTCGCAGGGCCCTCCTGTGGAGATGAACCTGCCCGTCCGAACCTCGCCTCCTTCTGGTACCGTAACTTCGCTCACCCGGCCATTGACCCCGAAAGCCAGGCGCTGCGCCTCTGCGGGCATCACGATACCCTCGAGCGTGATCGTCTGGGTGATCGGGCCGTAGCCCACCGTGAAGGTCCGGCGCTGCTCGATGTGGTCTGCCACGGTCTGCGGGATCTGGGGGAAGCGCAGATAGGTGGCGAGCGCGAGGAGCAGCGTGGCGAGGAAGAGCACCCAGTATGGCAGCGGCCGGTGCACCAGCTCGCCCACGAAGGCCCGGGCCGCAACGCTGCTATGGTCGTCGCGCACAAGCCCGAGGATCTTCGCGATGCCCTCGTCCGAGCCGGCCACCGGGCGGAGGGCCAGCTCGCTGGTGTTCGGCCTGGCGACGAGCCTGAAGGGGTAGGATCGTCTCCGGCCAAAGGGCCGCCAGCGGCGGTGCCAGCGGCGCGGCGCGATCCGCACCGCGTATCTTCTGCTCTCGCCGGCGTCGAGCTGAATGGCAGTGGGGCCGTACACGCGCACCCGCCGCCGGCGTCGGACCATGCCATCCGCGGTTGCCGGCACGACGTCCGGCCAGAGCGCGGTCACGGCATTCTCACCC